>NZ_JBDOOX010000008.1:0-96840 GCF_039830575.1 Chromohalobacter sp.
TTACGGATCCGCCGCCGTGAACGCAAGGGGTTTTTCGTCTCCTGCGCTCATGATGTTATCCACACCCGCCGGTCGTACCGCCTCGCCAACGGCGTGTGGATAACTCGACCGCTCGCGAGACCTTCAGCGCATCTTGCGCATGAGGGCGAACAACGGTCCGGAGACCACGTAGCAGCCGAACAGGATCAGCAGCATGAGCGACGGCTCAAGCGAGATGACCACGAACGCAAGCACGATGGCGAGCAGCACAACGAAAGGCACCGGGCCCTTGAAGTCGACTTCCTTGAAACTGTGGTAGCGGACGTTGCTGACCATCAAGACACCCGCTGCCGCCACGACGAAGGCGATGAACAGCTTGAAGCCCAGCGCGTCGGCATCGAATTTATGCAGCGTCCATACGCACCCCGCGACGAGCGCGGCCGCGGAAGGACTCGGCAATCCCACGAACCACTTCTTGTCGGTGCTGCCTATCTGCACGTTGAAGCGCGCCAAGCGCAGCGCAGCGCCGGAGACGAAGATGAATGCCGCGATCCAGCCAATCTTGCCGACATCCTGCAGTATCCAGGAGAACGCCACCAGCGCGGGCGCCACACCGAACGAGACCATGTCGGCCAGGCTGTCGAACTCGGCGCCGAAGGCACTTTGCGTATTGGTCATCCTCGCCACGCGCCCATCGAGACCATCGAGCACCATCGCCACGAAGATCGCGATGGCGGCCCCGGAAAAATTGCCGTTCATGGCCGCGATGATGGAGAAGAACCCGGAGAACAGCGCCGAAAGCGTGAACAGGTTCGGCAACAGGTAAATGCCCCGCCGACGCACGCGCTTCCCGTTTTCGATGGTTTCCTCAATGATCTCGTCTTCGTCATGAAGCTCCGAACTCTCGGCCGAAACGTTCTCGGCGTCAGCGTCCTTGGACGATTCCGGCGTGCGCGGTTCTTGCGTCATAAAAAAGTCATCCGTTGCCATGGGGCGCTCGTGATGAGCGTACCGCTATTCTACATACTGCCAGCCTAGTCGACAGTCGGGACCATTGACGACCGAAAACGCAAACGGGCGCGACCAGTGGTCGCGCCCGTTTCATGCCGTCCGTTTCAGGACGCTCAGTTCTTGCTCTTGTCGACCAGCTGATTCGCCGCGATCCAGGGCATCATGCCGCGCAGCTTCTCGCCGACCTGCTCGACGGGATGCTCGGCGTTCAGGCGACGACGCGCGTGCATCGACGGATAGTTGCTGTTGCCTTCGCTGATGAACATCTTGGCGTATTCACCATTCTGGATGCGCTTCAGGGCATTGCGCATGGCTTCCCGCGACTGCTCGTTGATGACTTCCGGGCCCGTCACGTACTCGCCGTACTCCGCATTGTTGGAGATGGAGTAGTTCATGTTGGCGATGCCGCCTTCGTACATCAGGTCGACGATCAACTTGAGCTCGTGCAGACACTCGAAGTAGGCCATCTCGGGCTCGTACCCGGCCTCGGTCAGTGTCTCGAAACCGGCCTTGACCAGCTCGACCGCGCCACCGCACAGCACCGCCTGCTCGCCGAACAGATCGGTTTCCGTTTCATCCTTGAAGGTCGTTTCGATGATGCCGCTACGACCGCCACCCACGCCGGCGGCGTACGACAGTGCCAGTTCCTTGGCCTGCCCCGTGGCATCCTGCTGCACGGCGATCAGGTCCGGAACGCCTGCGCCCCGCACGAACTCGGAGCGAACCGTGTGACCCGGCGCCTTGGGCGCGATCATGATCACGTCCAGATCCGCGCGCGGCGTCACCTGGTTGTAGTGGATATTGAAGCCATGCGCGAAAGCCAGCGTCGCGCCTTGCTTAAGGTTGGGCGCGATGTCCTGCTCGTAGATGGCTTTCTGGTTCTCGTCCGGCGCCAGCAGCATCAGCACGTCGGCGGTCTTGCAGGCGTCAGGAACGGAAGCGACCTTGAAGCCGGCCGCTTCGGCCTTGGCCACCGACGAAGACCCCGGACGCAGTGCCACGGTGACGTCGACGCCGGACTCCTTGAGGTTATGCGCATGAGCATGCCCCTGGGAGCCATAGCCCACGATGGTGACGTTCTTCGCCTGGATCAGCGAGAGGTCGCAATCTTTGTCGTAATAAACGCGCATGTCGTACTCCAGATATCGAAGAAGAAACGTGTGAAGTGTCAGCGTTGATGGCTTTCCGCCGTAGCGTCGTCTATCGCGACGCTTTGATGCCACCTTACGCCAGGCCATGCGTTGCGTAAAACGCTATATTTGCAATACCGTATGCCGGAAATTGAAATGATGCCGCCATGGATACACGCCCCTATCAGCAGTTCCTCAGCCTCGCCGAGACCTTGCATTTCGGTCGCTCCAGCGAAGCCTGCCATGTCAGCCCCTCGACATTGAGCCGCACCATCCGCCAGTTGGAGACGCAGCTCGGCGTGACACTGTTCGAGCGGGACAACCGCAGCGTTCGCCTGACCCATGAAGGCCGACTGTTCCAGCGTTATGCACGCGACGCCCTGGAGCAATGGGACGTGCTGCGGCACTCCCTGATGGCGGAGAGTCGCCAGCTCGCCGGGGAAATCAGCATCTACTGCTCGGTGACCGCCAGCTACAGCTTTCTCTACGAGTTGCTCAGCGAGTTTCGTCTGCGTCACCCCCGTATCGAGCTCAAGCTGCATACCGGCGATCCCGCCAGCGCGGTATCGCGCGTGCTCAGCGGCGAAGAGGACATGTCCATCACGGCGCGGCCCGAGACACTGCCCGCGCACCTGGCGTTCAAGCCGATCGCCACCTCGCCGCTGCTGTTCATCGCCCCGCGTGACATGCCGCAATGGCTGGCCACCCTCACCGCAACCACGGAAGCGGAGAGCTGGGGCAGCATCCCGATGATCCTGTCCGAATCGGGGCTCGCCCGTGACCGCACGGACGCCTGGTTCCGGCAATTGGGCATCAAGCCTCACATCTACGCCCAGGTCGCGGGCAACGAGGCCATCGTCAGCATGGTCGGGCTGGGCTTCGGCGTCGGCGTGGTGCCGCAGATCGTGGTCGACAACAGTCCCTTGGCCGAGCGGATACAGGTTCTCGACGTCGAACCCGGCTTGACGCCTTACGAGGTCGGCCTTTGCGTGACCGAGAAAAAGCTTCGCAATCCCTTGGTCAAGGCGCTTTGGTCGCAGATCCAGTAGCCCCCGGTTGGAATGCAAAAAGGCCGCTCCGAAGAGCGGCCTTGGTGCTGCATGGCTCGAGATGGCGCCCGGGCCTAGAGGCTGAGCACCTTGTCGCCACGCGAAATGCCGGATACCCCGGTACGTGCGACCTCGAGAATACCGATCGGCGCCATGGCCTGGACGAAGGCATCCAGCTTGCCGGCATCGCCGGTGATCTGGACCGTGTAGACGCTCGGCGTGACGTCGACGATCTGGGCACGGAAGATGTCCACCGTCCGCTTGACCTCGTCGCGACTCGCCCCCAGCGCCTTCACCTTGACCAGCATCAGCTCTCGCTCGATGTGGTTGCCCTCGGTCAAGTCGACGAGCTTGACCACATCGATGAGCTTGTTGAGGTGCTTGGTGATCTGCTCGATCACGCGATCGTCGCCCACCGTGGTCACCGTCAGCCGCGACAGCGTCGGGTCCTCGGTCGGCGCGACGTTGAGGGTTTCGATGTTGAAGTTGCGCTGCGAAAACAGGCCCACCACGCGGGACAGGGCGCCGGGTTCGTTTTCCAGCAGGATCGAGATGATGTGGCGCATCAGGTCCGCTCCGTCTTCGAAAGCAGCATGTCACGCATGGCGCCCAAAGGCACCTGCATCGGGTAGACGTGTTCACGAGGATCGACATCGACATCCAGGAACACCAGTTCGTCGTTGTCGGCGAACATGCGTTCCAGTGCCGCGTCGAGCTGGTCGTGGCGTTCCACCTTGAGCGCCGTGAAGCCGTAGGCTTCGATCAACTTGTGGAAATCCGGCAGCGATTCCATGTAGGAATGCGCATGCCGCGACTTGTAGTTGAGATCCTGCCACTGGCGCACCATGCCCAGCGACCCGTTGTTGAGATTGATGATCTTCACTCCGGTGCCGAACTGCTTACAGGTCGACAACTCCTGCATCATCATCTGAAAGCTGCCTTCCCCCGTGAAGCAGACGACGATGTCGTCGGGGAAATTCTGCTTGATGCCCATCGCCGCCGGAAACCCGAAGCCCATCGTGCCCAGGCCCCCGGACGTGATCCAGCGGTTGGGCTTGTCGAACTTGTAGTACTGTGCCGCGAACATCTGGTGCTGGCCGACGTCGGTGGTCACGAACGCCTCGCCGCGCGTGATGTGATACACCGCCTCGACGACCTCCTGCGGTTTGAGGCGTTCGCCCGGCTGGGACGGCTCGTAGAGCTTGCCCTCGCGCTCGGCGCGCCAGCCGTCGATGGTCGCCCACCACTCCGGTAGGGCTTCCGCATTGGCCATTTCACGACCTTGCAGCAGGCTGATCATCTCATTGATCACGCTGTCTGCCGGCCCCACGATCGGCACATCGGCGCGCACCGTCTTGGAAATCGAGCTGGGGTCGATATCCACGTGCACGATCTTGGCGGTGGGGCAGAACTTGGACGTATTGTTGGTCACGCGATCATCGAAGCGCGCGCCGATGGCGATGATCAGATCGGCATGGTGCATGGCCATGTTGGCCTCGTAGCTGCCATGCATGCCCAGCCAGCTCAGCGATTGCGCATCGGTCTGCGGATAGGCGCCGATCCCCATCAGCGTGGTGGTGATCGGGAAGCCCAGGCGACGCACCAGTGCGGTCAGGTTCTCGCTGGCGCCGCTGGTGACGATGCCACCCCCGGTATAGAACACCGGGCGCCGTGCCTTGAGCATCATGTCCACGGCCTTCTTGATCTGGCCGCTGTGCCCCCGCGTGACCGGGTTGTAGGAGCGAATCTTGACCTTCTTCGGATAGACGTACTCATAACGCTCGGTGGGCGCCGTCATATCCTTGGGAATGTCCACGACCACCGGCCCGGGACGACCGGTCGAGGCGAGGTAATAGGCCTTCTTGAGCACCTCGGGAATTTCCGAGGGATGCTTGATGGCGAAGCTGTGCTTCACGATGGGCCGTGTCACGCCCACGATATCGGTTTCCTGGAAGGCGTCTTCACCGATCAGGTGGCTGGCCACCTGGCCACACAGCACGACCATGGGAATCGAGTCCATGTAGGCGGTGGCAATGCCGGTCACGGCATTGGTCGCCCCGGGGCCGGACGTGACCAGCACCGTGCCCGGCTTGCCCGAGGCACGGGCATAGCCATCGGCGGCGTGGGTGGCGGCCTGCTCATGGCGAACCAGAATGTGTTTGACCTTGTCCTGGCGAAACAGCGCGTCATAGATGTGCAACGCCGCGCCGCCGGGATAGCCATAGATACGCTCGACGCCCTCATCCTGCAGGAAGCGGGCGATCATATCGGCGCCGGAAAGCAATTCCACTGGTAGTTCTCCCCTGGAGATAGCGAGTGCCATTTCGCCGTCACGTTACGGACGACGAAGTGTCGATGCGGCGGTACGCCGCTGCCGGCTGCGCCGGCACCTGATGCCATGCCCTGGCGTCCTTCGGCCCGGATAGGGCCTGCACTCTATTCGCAACGGATCGCTGCGTCGGGGGTGGCCGGACAAGGCGGTTAGCCCGTGCCCGGAATGTCCTTCGACAGGCGGGTAGAGGTTGACACCTACCCTTCACGCGACAAGTCGGGGATCGCCCGGTCGAGGCCGCGCCCGCAATCAGGAACCTTCAAGATTCCAATAGCGTCACGGGACTGTCAACCGTCAGCCACCGGAAGGACGGCAGGGAGAGGGGTATCGACGCCCCGGATGCGCATGAGTCGCGACTAAAGTTGCACACTGCATGAGTGGTCACGCACTTACCCGAGATGCTGTACTGACTAACGGTGATTCGATTCAGCACCATTCCAATGGACGCGGACTGCAGCTACCGACACGGAGAGCCACCTCATGTCCAACATCCTCAAATGGTCGCTCTTTGTGGCCATGGCCGGCTTCCTGTTCGGCTTCGATACCGCCGTCATCTCCGGCGCGGACAAACCCATCCAGACGCTCTGGGGCCTCAGCGACCTGCAGCATGGCCTGTTCATCATGTCGATGGCTCTGTGGGGGACGGTGATCGGGGCCCTCTTCGGCAACTGGCCGACCGACCGGCTGGGGCGACGCCCCACCCTGCTGATCATCGGCGTGCTGTACCTGGTGTCGGCCATCGGCTCGGCGCTGGCGACCGACCCTCTTTGGTTCTCGGCCTTCCGGTTGATCGGCGGCTTCGGCGTGGGCATGTCGACCGTCGCCGCTCCCGCCTACATTTCCGAGATCGCGCCCGCCGAGCGACGCGGCCAGCTCGTCGCCCTGTACCAATTCAACGTGGTGTTCGGCATCTTCATGGCCTATGTCTCCAATGCCACCCTCGGGGCCCTGCTGGACGCCGACGCCTGGCGCTGGATGGTGGGTATCGAGGCGCTGCCCGCGCTCGTCTACACCCTGCTGGTCTTCCTGGTGCCACGCAGTCCACGCTGGCTGGTCCTCAACCGCAACGACGACGCCGCTGCGGCCCATGTGCTGCGACAGATCGATCCCGAGGTCGATACCGACCGGCAGATCGCCGAGATCCGCAGCGCCGATGAGCGCGACCAGCAGGCTCGCAGCCGGTTCTTCTCGAAGCGTTACCGACTGCCTATCCTGCTGGCCTTCCTGATGGCGTTCTTCAACCAGTTCACTGGCATCAACTTCGTGCTGTACTACGCGCCCCGCATCCTCGAATCCGCCGAGCTGGGCAGCAACGCGGCACTGTTATCGACCGCCGGCATCGGTCTGATCATGGTGCTTTTCACCATGCTGGGCATCGCCCTGATCGACCGCCTGGGCAGGCGTACGTTGATGTACATAGGCTCGGCGGGCTACCTGGTCTCGCTGTCGATCATTTCGCATGCCTTCTTCACCGACGACCTGGGCGGGGCACTGATTCCCTTGCAGCTTTGCGTGTTCGTGGCCGCCCACGGTATCAGCCAGGGCACCGTCATCTGGGTCTTCATTTCGGAAATCTTCCCCAACCGGGAACGCGCGCGAGGCCAGTCGCTGGGCAGCTTCACCCACTGGTTCTTCGCCGCCGCCATCACCCTGGTCACCCCTTGGGTGCTGGGCGCCTTCAGTGGCGGTCCGGTCTTCGCTTTCTTCGCGGTGATGATGGTCCTGCAGGTACTGTTCGTGGCCTTGTTGATGCCCGAGACCAAGGGCGTATCGCTGGAGGACATTCAAAAGCGCCTGACCGCCGGGACAGCGTCCTGAACGCGCGCTGCTGCTGCGTTGCAGCGCCCGCATAGCGGCATGAAAAAAACCCGCCCCCGAAGGGGCGGGCTTTTCCGGCACTGGCGAGCGCCAGCTTTACTTGGCAAAGGCCAGATGACCATCCTCGGCCGTCACCTTGATGGTATCGCCCGCCGCAAAGTTGCCGGCGAGCAGCTCCTGCGCCAGCGGGTTTTCGATCCGGCTCTGGATGGCACGCTTGAGCGGACGCGCACCGAATACCGGATCGAAGCCGACCACCGCCAATTGTGCCAGGGCATCGTCGCTGACCTCGAGACGGATCTCGCGCTCGGCGAGACGCGCCTTGAGGCGTTCGAGCTGGATGCCGGCAATGGACTGGATCTGCTCCTGGCCCAGTGCGTGGAACACCACCACTTCGTCGATGCGGTTGATCAGCTCCGGACGGAAATGATCGCCCACGACTCCCATGACGGCATCGCGCATCGCGCCATAATCGGCATCGTCGCCGCCCATGCGCTGAATGATGTCCGATCCCAGGTTGGAGGTCATCACGATCACCGTATTGCGGAAATCCACCGTGCGCCCCTGTCCATCGGTGAGACGGCCGTCCTCGAGCACCTGGAGCAGGATATTGAAGACATCCGCGTGCGCCTTCTCGACCTCGTCGAGCAGCAGCACGGAGTAAGGCTTGCGGCGTACCGCTTCGGTCAGGTAACCGCCTTCTTCGTATCCCACATAGCCCGGCGGCGCCCCGATCAGCCGCGCCACGGAATGCTTCTCCATGAACTCGGACATGTCGATGCGCACCATGGCCTCCTCGGTATCGAAGAGGAAGCTGGCGAGCGACTTGCACAGCTCGGTCTTGCCTACCCCGGTGGGCCCCAGGAACAGGAAGGACCCATTGGGACGTCCCGGATCGGCGAGTCCCGCCCGCGAACGCCGCACGGCATTGGCCACGGCGGTCACCGCCTCATCTTGCCCGATCACGCGCTCGTGCAGCGCCTCTTCCATGCGCAGCAATTTGTCGCGTTCGCCTTCAAGCATCTTGGACACCGGAATCCCCGTCCAGCGAGAGACCACCTCGGCGATCTCCTCTTCGGTGACGTTGGAACGCAGCAGCTGATGCTTGGCGGTATCGGTTTCCTGCTCGCTCGCCTCGGCGATCTGCTTCTCGAGCTTGGGAATCACCCCGTATTGCAGCTCGGACATGCGGCCCAGATCCCCCTGACGGCGTGCCGCCTCGAGATCGATACGCGCCTGCTCGAGCTCCGCCTTGAACTGTGCCGCCCCCTGGATGCTGGCCTTCTCGGCTTTCCACACCTCTTCGAGGTCGGCGTACTCGCGCTCTAGCGACTCGATCTGCGCTTCGAGCGAGTCGAGGCGCTTCTTGGTGGCCTCGTCGGTCTCCTTCTTCAGCGCTTCGCGCTCCATCTTGAGCTGAATCAGCCGCCGGTCGAGACGGTCCATCTCCTCGGGCATGGAGTCGAGTTCCATGCGGATCCGGGAGGCCGCCTCGTCGATCAGGTCGATGGCCTTGTCGGGCAACTGACGATCGGTGATGTAGCGGGTCGACAGCTTGGCCGCGGCGATGATGGCGCCATCGGTGATATCGACACCATGATGGACCTCGTAACGCTCCTTGAGGCCACGCAGGATCGCCACGGTGTCTTCTTCGCTGGGCTCGTCGACCAGGACTTTCTGGAAACGCCGTTCGAGTGCCGCATCCTTCTCGATGTGCTGACGATATTCGTCCAGCGTAGTGGCCCCGACGCAGTGCAATTCGCCCCGCGCCAATGCCGGCTTGAGCATGTTGCCGGCGTCCATCGCGCCCTCGGCCTTGCCGGCGCCGACCATGGTATGCAGCTCATCGACGAACAGGATGACACGCCCCTCCTCCTTGGCCAGCTCCCCGAGCACGGCCTTGAGGCGTTCCTCGAACTCGCCCCGGTACTTGGCGCCAGCCAGCAACGAGCCCATGTCCAGCGCCAGCACACGCTTGTCCTTGAGGCCCTCGGGCACCTCGCCATTGACGATGCGCTGCGCCAGCCCCTCGACGATGGCGGTCTTGCCCACACCGGGCTCGCCGATCAATACCGGATTGTTCTTGGTACGCCGCTGCAGCACCTGGATCGTGCGGCGTATCTCGTCGTCACGGCCGATCACCGGATCGAGCTTGCCCTCTCCGGCTCGCTGGGTCAGGTCGGTGGTGTACTTGTCCAGGGCCTCGCGGCTCTCCTCGGCCGAGGCATCATCCACCTTGCTGCCTCCGCGCAGACTGTCGATGGCACTCCGCACGGACTGGACATCCAGACCGGCCTGCTGGAGCACCTTGCTGATGGCGCTTTTCATTTCCAATGCCGCCAGCACCACCAGCTCGCTGGCGATGTATTGGTCGCCACGTTTCTGCGCTTCGCGATCGGCGAAGTTGAACAGCCGCGCCAGTTCCTGCCCCATGGTCACATTGCCATCGAACTGGCCGACACTGGGCAAGCCATCGAGGTATTGGGACAGGCCGTCGCGCAGCCGCGCGGTATCGCCGCCGGCCTTCTGCACCAGTCCCTTGATGCCGCTTTCCTGCGCTTCGACGAGCGCCATCAGCACATGCCCGGGATCGAGCTGATTGTGACTGCGCCCCACTGCCAGGGATTGTGCCTCGGCCAGGGCGTTCTGCAGCTTGCTGGTCATTCGATCGATTCGCATCGAACCCTCCTCCAATGCGGCGCACCGGCGCGCGCCGCCAAGTCATTTCATGTTGACATCATCAATGGAGGTATGCTGGAGGCGTTTCAAGTCACTGGCGTGCAAAAAACGTTCCGCCAGCGCGAAAGGAGGCGGACGGCGCTAGCGCAGCCAGATCACGCTGGCCATGCGGCCGGTGTTGCCGTCGTCGCGGCGGTGGGAATAGAAGCGCGGTTCGCAGGCGGTACAGAAGTGCCCCCCGCCGATATGGCCGACGCCCAGACGTTCGAGACGCAGCCTCGCCAGGCGATAGAGGTCCGCCATGTAATGGCCGAGCCGATAGGGACTGGGCTCGAAGGCGCTTTCCGCTTCCGGCTGCACGGCCACGAACGTATCGAACACCTCGGCACCCACCTCGAACTGCGCCTTGGAGATCGCCGGCCCCAGCCAGGCCATGAGGTCGTCCGGCGCCACGCCCAGCGCAGCAACACTGGCCTCCAGCACGCCGCCGGCCAGACTCCGCCAGCCGGCGTGCGCCACGCCCACCCGGGTACCCTGACGGTCGCAGAAGAAGACCGGCAGGCAATCGGCCGTCAGCACCACGCAGGCATGGCCGGTATCGAAGGCCACCGAGGCATCCGCACGCGGCGCGTGCTCGGCAAAGTCGGCACGATACTCCTGCTGCACGTTGGCCCCGTGCACTTGTTCCAGCCACAGCAAGGGACGCTCGTCGTCGAGTTCGGCGCTCAAGCGACGGCGACAGGCCTCGACCGTGACGGGATCGTCGCCGACGTGATCCGCCGGGTTGAAGGACGCGAAAGCGCCCTGGCTGGGCCCGCTCTCGCGCGTGGTCACGAATGCGCCGACCGTGCTCGGCGCCGGCCAGTCGGGCAAGATCAGGGTGGGGCGTTCGCTCATGACAGGCTCACTCAGGTCGGCGTGTCGGCTGCATCGCGCAGGAAATCCAGCAACATCAGCATATCGTCGGGCAAGGGCGCGCGAAACGTCAGCGTCTCGCCCGTGCCGGGATGCACGAAGACCAGTTTGCGAGCATGCAGCGCCTGACGCGGAAAATGACGCAGCACGTCCTTCAGTGCGTCGGTGGCGCCGGCCGGCATCTTGAGGCGCCCGGCATAGACCGGATCGCCGATCAGCGGAAAGCGCCGATGCGCCATATGCACGCGAATCTGGTGGGTGCGCCCGGTTTCGAGCCGGCAGCGCACATGGGTGTGAGCGGGAAAGCGCTCCACCACGCGGTAATGCGTCACCGCCGGCTTGCCCGACGGGGTGACCGCCTGGCGCTTGCGATCCTTGGGATGGCGGCCGATCGGTGCATCGACACTGCCACCGGCCGTCATCCTGCCGGTCACCACGGCATCGTACTCACGCGATACCGTACGTGCCTGCAACTGCTCGACCAGCGAGGCATGCGCAGCCAGCGTCTTGGCAACCACCATCAGGCCGGTGGTGTCCTTGTCGAGACGATGCACGATCCCGGCACGGGGCAGTTGCATCTGTCCCGGCGCATGGTGCAGCAAGGCATTGAGCAAGGTGCCATCGGGATTGCCGGCGGCCGGATGCACGACCAGCCCCGCGGGCTTGTCGATGACCAGAACATCGTCGTCTTCGTGGACGATCGACAGCGCCATGGCCTGCGGTGCGAAGCGCGTGTCTTCCTCGAGCGTGGCCTCGAGCGTCAGCCGCTCGCCACCGAACAGCTTGTCCTTGGGCCGCGCAGGCGCGCCGTCCCGGGTCAATGCGCCCGACTTGATCCAGGCCTTGAGACGCTCGCGGGAGAAGTCCGCGAACAGCTCGGCGGCGGCTTGATCCAGGCGCAGGCCGATCATGGTGTCGGGGACGCGTTCTTCTCGCTGCACGGTATCTGCCATGGCAATGCTCGGTTCCATTTCGCCACTGGGGGCGTTTGCTTTATAGTGACTCCGAACTGGCGGATTCTAGCACGGCCGCCCCGTATTGGTTGAACGAGGATGACGATGCGACTCCCTTCACTTGGCACGTTCGGTGCGTTGCTACTGAGCGGCGCGCTGCTCGCCGGTTGCGCCAGCAACGAGCCGGCACCGGACCTGCAAGAGCAGGAGCTCTACCAGCAAGCGCAATCGGCGCTCGATGCCGGGCGGTACAGCACGGCCGTGACACGCCTCGAAGCGCTGGACACACGCTACCCCTTCGGACGCTACGCCGAGCAGGCTCAACTGGAGCTGATCTACGCGTATTACCAGACCGAAGACTGGGAACAGGCACGCGCCGCCGCCAGCCGTTTCATCCGCTTGCATCCCGACCACGCCCAGGTCGACTACGCCTACTACATGCGCGGGCTCGCGGCCTATCAAGCCGGCCGTTTCAGTCTCGAAGGGCTCGAGCTGATCGACATCTCCAAGCGCGATCTGGGCGCCACGCGCGACGCCAACGTCGACTTCGGCGAGCTGGTCCGCCGTTTTCCGGACAGCCCCTATGCGGCCGACGCCCGCCAGCGCATCGTCTACCTGCGCAACGTCCTCTCGCGTCACGAGCTGCAGGTCGCCGACTTCTACCTGCGCAAGGGCGCCTACCTGGCGGCCATCAACCGTGGCGAGTGGGTACTCCAGCACTATCCGCAGACCCCTGCCACGCGCGATGCCCTCGCCGTCATGGTCGAAGGCTACCTGGGGCTGGACATGCGTGATCGCGCGCGTACCGTCCTGCAGACGCTGATCAAGAACGATCCCGACAATGCACGTCTCGATGGCAACACCTTCGAGCCCGAGCACGTCGACGCCGAACCATTGACGCTGAACGACTGACAGCCGGCGTCGAGCGTTCGGACGCGAACCGCTCTATCAGGCCGCAGGCTAGACGCCCCCGCCGCTCATGCCGGCGGGGGCGTCTTTCATGCTGCGTCGCCGGATACCGGGATCACTCCCCCGGCGCCCAGCCATTGACGATGGGATAGCGACGGTCGCGCCCGAAGCCACGCACCGTCACCCGCACGCCCACCGGCGCCTGACGCCGCTTGTACTCGGAGCGGTCGACCAGCTTCACGACCTTGTAGACATCCTCGCTGGCGAAACCGGCATCGATGATCGCCTCGGCGCTCATGTCGCCCTCGATGTAGCGCTCGAGGATCGCGTCCAGTTCGTCATAGGCAGGCAGCGAATCGCTATCCGCCTGGTCCGGGGCCAGCTCGGCGGAGGGCGGACGCGTGATGACGCGCTCGGGAATGGCCGGTGCCTGGGCATTGCGCCATTTGGCCAGACGGTACACCCATGTCTTGTAGACATCCTTGAGCGCATTGTAGCCGCCCACCATGTCGCCATAGAGCGTGGCATAACCCACGGCCATCTCGCTCTTGTTGCCGGTGCTCAGCACCATCAGTCCTTTCTTGTTGGAGAGCGCCATCAACAGCACGCCGCGACAACGCGACTGCAGGTTTTCCTCGGTGGTATCGCGCTCGGTTCCGGCGAAGCTCTCGCGCAGCGTATCGGTGAAGGCCTCCACCATCGGCGCGATCGGCATGACCTCGTAATGCACCCCGAGCAGCTCGGCCTGCGCCGCCGCATCCGCCTTGGAGATATCCGCCGTGTAGTGATAGGGCATCATCACCGCCTGGACACGCTCGGGCCCCAGGGCGTCGACCGCGATGGCCAGCGACAGTGCCGAGTCGATACCGCCGGAAAGTCCCAGCACCACGCCCTGAAAGCGATTCTTGTTGACGTAATCGCGCAGCCCGGTGACCAGCGCGCAATAGAGACTCTCCTCCGAGCTCAACAGCGGCTCGCACTCACCCGCCTCGGGTTGCCAGGCACCCGAGGCGTCGGTGAAGCGTACCGGCATCAGGCCCACTTCCCAGAACGGCGCACGTACCGCGACCTGGCCGCTGGCGTCGAGCACCAGGGAGCCTCCGTCGAAGACCAGCTCGTCCTGGCCGCCGACCTGGTTGAGATAGACCACGGGGCGCGTCACCGCCCGAGCACGCTCGGCGAACAGGCGCTCCCGTTCCAGCGGCTTGTCGCGGTGATAGGGCGAGGCATTGAGCGTGACCACGATATCGGCACCGGCATCGACGCTCTGGGCCACCGGCCCGCCGTCCCACAGGTCCTCGCAGATCAACACGCCGAGCCTGGCGCCACGGTGTTCGATGACCAGCGGCGACGCGCCCGGCGCGAAATACCGCTGTTCGTCGAACACCTGGTAATTGGGCAGTGCCTGCTTGGCATACTCGCCGAGCCATTCACCGTCGTACAGCACGCCGGCGAGATTGTGTAGCCGCCCATCGCGCTTGCCCGGATAGCCGATGATCACCATCACGTCGCGCGCCACCTTGCGCGCCATCTGCTCGCGGGCCTGCTCGAGCCGCGACTCCATCGACTCGCGGAACAACAGGTCTTCCGGGGGATAGCCGGTCAGAAACAGTTCAGGGAAGACCACCACGTCGGCACGGTGTTCGATGCGCGCTTCGCGCACGGCTTCAATGGCCTGCGCGGTATTGCCGGGGATATCGCCCACCAGCGGGTCGAGCTGGGCCATCACCAGAGTCAGGTCTTGCATGAGCGAAAAGCGCCTCTCTCATTGCGATTGGCAGGGAGTCAGGCCGTGTTAACGACCGCATATCGGCATTGTCACGCAAGGCCGGCCCGCTGGCAAAAAGTGCCGCCGTCAGGTGCCCAGTCGATAAGGGGCAGGGTCGACGACCGGTGTGCGTTGCAGCAACTGATCGGCCAGCAGGCGCGTCGACGCCGGCGCCAGCACCAGGCCATTGCGATAGTGTCCGGCATTGACCCAAAGGCCCTCGACGCCCGGTACCGCACCGATGCGGGGCACCCCATCCGGCGAGCCGGGGCGCAACCCCGCCCAGTGATGTTCCACCGAGCAGTCGGCCAGCCCCGGCACGATGGACAGCGCGCTGTCATAGAGCGAGCCCTTGGCGGCCTCGGTGGTACGCTTGTCGAATCCTACCTCTTCGAGCGTGGAACCGGCGACGACACGCCCATCGCCCCGGGGAATCACATAGCGACCATCTTTCAACACCACGCGCTCGACCAGCCCCGGCGGCGCCTTGAACAGGATCATCTGCCCGCGCACCGGGCGCACGGGCAGCGCCACATCGACGCTCGCCAGCAGCTGGCTGGCCCAGGCACCGCCACATACCACCACGCATTCGGCCGTTTCGTGTCCCGCCGAGGTGCGCACCCCCTGGATGCGTCCCGCCGATGCCACCAGTTCCTCGACATCGACGTGCTCGCGCAGCGCCACGTTGGGCATCGCCTGCAAGCGGGCACGCAACGCGCGACACAGGCGCGGATTGCGGATGCTGCCCAGGGTCGGCATCCACAGAGCCGACTCGACGCCCGGCGCGGCATTGGGCTCCTTGGCGTAGATCGTCTCCGGCCCGACCCGCTGCAGGGGCTTGCCTTCCTGGCGCGCCCAGTCGAGCGCCCGCTCTTCATCGTCGACACGCAGGTACAAGAGCCCCCGCTGGCGGTATTCGGGGTCGATGCCGGTTTCCTCCAGCAGGCGCAGCGACAACTCGGGGTAGGCCCCTTCGGAATAACGCGACAACGTGGAAATCGGCGCGCTGTAGCGCCAGGGATACAACGGGGAGACGATGCCACCGCCGGCCCAGGAGGCCTCACGGCCGCACTCGCCGCGCTCGAGCAGGGTGACGCGGCGGCCGGCATCGGCGAGTTGCAGGGCCGTCATCATGCCGATGACGCCGCCCCCGACGATCAAGAATTCACTCACAGGGACACTCGTTCTTGGCTGGCGAAACCCGCAATCTATCATGCGACGCTCAGCAAGGCAGCGCCTGCCATTGCTTGACTCTCAATGTGTCACCAGCATTTTTCTGGCTGTTTTTGCCCGGTATCGTACAACTTCAGCACGCCACATTGATCCCCGCTTTGGCTATTGATACGTGTGGCCTTCAGCAGAAACCCGTCCCCCTTATTTTTATCGGGATTAGGTAGGGACTCGAATTTGTACACCCTCTCAGGGTCTTTTGCGCCTGTCATCGACTCCGGCAATGTGGCATCGGTATCGTAAATACTGTTTTGCGTGTACTGACGCTCCATCCAGTACGCCAGCTGCATCAGCGTGGCCTGGGCATCGGCCCGCTGCGCCTTGCGCACATGCTCGGTGTACGCGGGAATGGCGATCGCCGCCAGGATGCCGATGATGACCATGACGATCATCAGCTCGATCAGGGTAAAACCGCGGGTTCGACGCATCGAACAGCCTCCAGTGATGGCGAAAACATGACGCTCAACGCATGATCGCACGCCACGCGGCCCGCGACGCCGCCGGACGGACCACCTGCGTAGCGTCGTTATCGGCATCCTGCGCATCAGCTTGAGCCAGTGCCTGGGCCGTCTTGCGCGCAACATCCAGCGTCACGCGGCGCGTGAGCACCGCATGCGTCACCGCGCGTTGCCCCCACGCGAAGGCCGTCACGCCGAATACCACCCGGCACGAGGGCCCCGACTCGGGGCACCGGCTTTCCAGCACGGCGATCGTGACTCGCGGCGGCTCGCTGACCCCCGCCGGTAGCGGGGCACCGCTATCGCCATATGCCAGCCCATCGCGTCGCCAGCGCTCGGCCGACCACTGCACGGCACGTTGCGTACGCTCGGCCAGGCAGTCACGTGCCGTGCATTCTCCCGCCGCGTCGGGCAGCGTGACGGCCGCATGGCGCAACCGCCACTCGCCTTCCTCGAGTGCGGCCTCCGCGGCCTGGAACGCCACTTGGCGGTCCATGAGATTACGCGCCATGCGCTCCTGCAATACCGCCCCTTGCAGCCCGGAAACGGCCAGCGCCGTCATCGCCATCAGCAGGACGAGCGCGATGACCAGCGTCATCCCGCGCTGCGACAGCGGCACGACGGTGCTCATGACGCCCCCTCCTCGTGCGGGTGCAAGGCGTTGCGAAGCGCCACCGCCGTGGTATAGACGCGATACAGGCGGTGATCCGGTGCCGTCACTCTCTCGCCGTCGAAGACATAGGAGGACGCTGTGTCGACGAGTCCATCCTGCGGCGAGGCCACGAGCAACTCGGCGCTGACACCCGTCACCTTCGTCCAGTCGTTCACCTGGGCAGCGCGTCGCCAGCCATCCGCCACGAAGTAACGCAGCGCCAGATCCACGACGAGCGCGTCCAGAGGCTGGGGCGGGGTGTCGTCCACCGCACAGGTCAGCCCGCCGTCTTCGCGCAAGGCAAACCGGGCGCGCGACGCGTCGCCACGCCCAAGCCTTGCGCCCAGGCAATCCTGCATGGTGCCGTCGGCGCTGCCATAGTAGCGGACTTGTATGCTGTCGTTGCTGCCCGTCACGCTGGCCTTCGCGGCAAAATGAGCGGTCGCGGGGAACGCCTCTGTCAGCCCACGTGGTGCATAGCCTGCCTTGCGCAGTTCCCGGGTCAGCACATCGGTGACGAACCGGCCGCTTTCCTGCATCTGGGCCAGTTGCGTCTGCATGCGGTACTGATGCTGATAGGCAAGGAACAGATCGACGACACCGACCAGTACCAGCATGCCGATGGCCAGGCTCACCATCAGCTCGACCAGCGACACGCCATGCTGACGGCGACCGCCGCCCGACGACCCTCGCTCAGAGACGCGTTTGCAGGCGGTACTCACGCGTATCGTCGTCCTGCTCCCATGTATCGCGATGCGCATGCCACATGATCCGTACCGTTGCCGTCGCCACCTCTTCATCGCCCGCCACCGCGATGCAGCCTTGCGCCTGCGGCAAGACGAGGCGAAGCCCCGCCAGCCAGGTGCGTACCTGCTGCGAGGCGGCCTTCGCAGGCGTATCGCTGCACGGCAAGTCGTACTTTCCGGCGACCGCGCCCCGGCGATCGATACGCAAGCGCTCGAGCATGGCCGCGGCGCGCTGTACCGCCTGGGATTCGTTATCGGCTCGGCGCTGGGCCTGCAATGCCTGAGCCTGAGTGGCCGCCAGCCCCAGCATGCCGAACGACAGAATGAACAGCGTGACCAGGACTTCGATCAGGCTGAAGCCATGCCATGCGCGCGGAAGCCTGCGTGCCCTTTGCGTTCGTTCCATGCCCGTTGCCCGATTGATGGATGCCTTTTTCAAATATATAAGTAAAGTCTTAACAATAGTAGGGCACCCGATGAACGGCATGCAACGCGGCATGACATTACTCGAACTGCTCGTGCTCATCGTCATCCTTGGCTTGCTGACCACCCAGGGCATGCCCGCGATGGGGAAACTGCTACGCGAGCAGCGCCTGCAGGCTGCCAGCCACGCGCTCTACCAGGCCCTGTATTACACCCGTAGCGAAGCCATACGCCAGGGCGTGCCGGTCATGCTGGTGAGTGAAGAAAACGGATGGGAGCAGGGCTGGCGCGTGTTCGCCGATCGCGACGACGATGGTCGACAAGGGCCCTCGGAGCCGACCTTGCGTGCCGGCGGCGGGCTCGCGAACGGGCTGCGGCTACGCGCCAATCAGCCCTTGCGACGCTACGTGCGCTACGCGCCAAACGGTTATTCGCTGCGCGCTTCGGGCAGCTTCCAGATCGGCAGTTTCTACCTGTGCACGGCGACGGCCACGACACCCGCGCGCCGCATCGTGTTGAGCCGTGGCGGACGCGTACGCATTGAACGACTCCCGGAAGGCGATGCCGCCTGTGCGCGCTGATTCAGTCATCGGCGCCATACGAGAGCCCCTCCAGCGTCCAGTCGCCACCGCCGACGCCACCATCCGTACCGCCATCCCCGGTGCCCACGCTCGACTCCATCAGTGCCTCGTCGTAATGGATGTCGCCGCTGCCGGACACCTCGACGCGCCGACCTTTCACGGCGCCGAAAAGTGCCCCGCTCCCGCCGACATTGACGGTGCTGTACGGCGCGAAAATGGTGCCCTTGAAGGTGGAACTGCCGCTGATATTGACGCCGGCATTCCAGCCGCTGGCGCCACCATCGTCATAGGTCGAGTAAATGGACAGAACCGGATTGCCCTCGTCATCGGTCGGGCTGTCGGAGGCGACATCGAGGCCGCTTGGGAGATTGAAACGCCCCGAGGTGACGATCTTCAGCGAACTGCCCTCGGCGACACTGAACGAAGCGCCGCCGCCTATATCGATACCGCCCTTGACGTAGAGCGTCATATCGCCGCCATCGACGATGAAGTTGGCACTGCCGCCCAGCGAGAAGCTATCCAGCACCAGTACATTGGTGGGCTCGGGAAAAACGCCAGCGACCGTAACGTCGCGTGTAACCCGGTAGCGTTCGGGGTTGGGTACACTGTTGTTATTACGATCGGACGGCACCTGAAGACCATTAGGCGTCAAGGTATACGTCTGATTGCCGCCGCCGATCGCCAGCCTCCCCGACGAGGCATAGGGCGAGAGAGCATCGGCCAGCTCGCCGATGGTCGCGCCTTCCCGTGTCGTGAAGGCATCGCAGCTCGATGTCGCCACCGTCCCCACGCCAGGGGACGCTCGCTCGATGCTTCCGCCCACCTGCTCGGTCACGTCGCGATTACTCGTCGTGCGCACGACCGGCGCAGTGGCGCTGCCCTCGATGCGCGAACTCCAGTTGCCGGTGACGATTTCCGTGTTCGCCGCGACATCCCCCTGTATGCGGCCACTACTGGTCAAGCGCACCGCCTGGCGAGAAGCGACATTGCCCAAAATGCTGGAACCGCCCCCGCTGATGACGACATCGCCATTGGCCTGGATGTCGCCATGGATCGACGCCGACCCACTGGCCGTGACGTTACCCGTGGCACGCACCCGGCCGTAGATCGGCGACGATCCGCTGAGCGTCACGTTGCCGTTTTCGTCGGCATTCGTCGACACCAGCCCCTGCGTTCCATCGCGGTTGTACTCGCCTCCGCCCAGGTTGGCACCATAGCGCCCCTTGCGAGAATCGTAGCTGTCGATCCGACCGCTGCCGCTGAGGGACACCCCCTCGCAGCCGAGCAGGACCTCACGGTAGGCACCGCCGGCCTCATCGCCGCCTCCGACATTGAACTCGGCCTGGAAACTCGAAAAGCCGACATTCTGATCATTGCCGTCGACCCAGTTGCTTCCCGAGAAAGTGACTCGAACTGTGTCCTCGTCGAGCTTTTCGACGCTTTCAACCATGGGACGAGTGTACTGGCTCGGCGAGAGAGCACTGCGATCTCTCCACGGTGTCGTGGACATGTCATCCACGCCTGGCTTCCAGGTAGTGCCATTCTCCGCATTGGGCATCAGTTGATCATTCACGTACTGCCGTATGTCACGTGCCCATTGCATATCGCCGCGCAAGAGATGCAGAAATGCCTCGTCGGCCCCTAATTGGGCATCGCTGGTCCGCAGGTAATGCCCTGCTTGGCGCTCCTGGTAACGGCCCAGTGACATGCCAGCCACGACCATGCCCGTGGCGATGGTCAGAAGCGCGAGACCGATGACGAGCACGAAGCCGTTTTCTCTAGGATGCATCCGCGCCTCCCTCGGACTGACCCGTGTAGCGTGAGCTCAAGTGATAGCGCAATGTCCTGACGGTACAGTTCTGAAGATCGCGGCAAGGGGCATAGTTCAGTGTGACCCGCACACAGGGAGTCGTAGCGGCACTGCAGATCCCCGAGGTGTCGAATGCGACGCTTGTCACGCCTGGCGTGGCAAGCGTCAAAATCTGACTGCCATTGCAATCGAGCGACGTCACCCCCTGGCTGGAATCGACACTCCATGTCCAGTTCGAATCGCCGCTTTTGCGACATCCGGCAGGCGTAGCACTCACCGGTAACGCGAACGGCGTGACCGTCAACGCCGCGCCTTCTTCGGTCACCTCGATATCTCTGGCCATGGCCACCGCACGCGACATTGATTGATGCACGAAAAGCAGGTCGTTTTGCAGTGTGTTAATCGTGTCCCGCTGCTCGCGAAGACCGCTTATAGCCTGGTATGCCGACACAGTACCCACGAGGATGATCAAACCTAGAAACATGCTGATCATCATTTCGATCAGCGTGAAGCCTCGTTGGCGATGTTGGTGATTCATCCTATCCCCCCTTGCATGGCAGGAAGGCCACCAAATGTACGTGCGGGGAAGCATCCTCTTCACTATTCGGCTCTTCACGCCCCTGCCAAGTGACCTTGAGGTCATAAAGGCCATTATTGCCGGTCTCTCCTCCACTTCCATCGGGAGAGGGAAGACCGCCCACCTGGGCGACATCCTTCTGCCACTGACTCAAAAGGGTCTTACAAGCCTCATCCTGCTGCGCCCAGGCACGCTCGTTCATGTCCCGGACCATGATGGTGGCGATTGTCGTATCGAGACTTTCACGAGCGGCCTGCAAGGAGGTGAGCTGCATCGCGGCGAGCCCCAGCATGCCGATGGAGAGAATGGTCAGCGCCACCAGCACTTCGATCAGACCGAAGCCGCGCTGGGCATGGGGCGAAGACTGCAGCGGCGGTGCCATCATGAGCCACACCCCGCGCCCGGCTCGGCGACATAGGCCCGTCCGGTCACCTCCAGGCACACCTGGCGTGAGGTGCCGTCCGGCAATGCCGCATGGCTGAGGCGCCACTCGGTGCCACCACCGGGATATCCAAGTTCATCGAAGCTTACGCTGGCAGGTGGCGAGGGGTTATCAGCGATGTCGAGTCGCGGGGGTAACGCTTGATGAACGACGATCGTATCCTTTTTGTCATCATCGGAAGCGGCCTGCAACAGCCAGCCCTGCGTCCATCCCTTGCCCCCGCATGACGCGCCATCAGCGCTCGCACACAGCGTGACATCGGCCTCGCGCATGATGGCCTCGCCGCGCGCCAGACGCAGCGCCGCCACCAGTTCATTGCTCGCCGAAACCAATTGCTGGCGATATTGCAGGCGCTGAAAGCTGGGCAGCGTCATGCTCGCCAGGATCGCGAAGATCACCAGTACGATAAGCAGTTCGAGAAGGGAGAAGCCGCGCACGTTCGGAACGCGGCGAATGCGGCAAGCAAGATGCGGCACGTACGGCTTCCTGATGGTTGGAACGGAGTATCGCGCACGCGGCAGGGAGAGAGGCCCCAAGCGCCCCTCCAATGTAGCGTATTTTGCAACCAATTGTAACGCACGCCGCGACACGCCCGAGCTCGCATCGGGCGTCTCGCGCGGGATCACTCGCTGGCGATGACGCGCTCGCGCAGCTCCTGGGGCATGGAGAAGGTGATGTTTTCCGCTTGTCCGGCAAGCTCGTCGGGTGCCTCGGCGCCCAGTGACTGGAGTCGCTCGATGACCGCCTGCACGAGTACCTCCGGCGCGCTGGCGCCGGCCGTGATGCCGATGGCGCTCACGTCGGTCAGCCATTCGGGACGGATCTGCTCGGCGTTATCGATCAGGTATGCCGGTGTGCCGGTGCGCTCGGCCAATTCACGCAAGCGATTGGAGTTGGAACTGTTGGGGCTGCCCACCACCAGCACCAGATCGCTCTCGCTGGCCAGCCCGCGCACCGCGTCCTGACGATTCTGGGTGGCATAGCAGATGTCATCCTTGCGCGGCCCGTCGATCTGCGGAAACTTGGCGCGCAGGGCATCGATGACCCGCGAGGTGTCATCCATGGAGAGCGTGGTCTGGGTGACGAACGCCAACCGGTCGGGGCCGTTGACCTCGAGGTTCTCCACATCCGCCTCGTCCTCGACCAGATAGATCTGCCCGCCGAACGAGGTATCGTAGCGGCCCATGGTGCCTTCGACCTCGGGATGGCCGGCATGCCCGATGAGCACGCATTCCTGGCCCCGCTTGGCGTAGCGCAGGACTTCCATGTGCACCTTGGTGACCAGCGGACAGGTGGCGTCGAAGATGCGCAGGCCACGCCGCTCGGCTTCCTGCTGCACCGCGCGCGAGACCCCGTGGGCGGAGAAGATGACGATCACGTCATCGGGCACTTCATGCAGCTCCTCGACGAACACCGCCCCGCGCTCGCGCAGGCTGTCCACCACGAAGCGGTTGTGCACGACTTCATGACGTACGTAGATGGGCGGCCCGAAGACGTCGAGCGCACGATTGACGATCTCGATGGCGCGGTCGACGCCAGCGCAGAAACCGCGTGGATTGGCCAGCTTGATTTGCATGCTTACCTTGCCTCGATGCACGGCGGCATCGTGTCGATGGGCGACGGACGCCCGTCAAAGCTTAATGGGTCGTGGCCGGGCGGACATCGATCACTTCCACCTCGAAGATCAGGGTACGCCCCGCCAGCGGGTGATTGAAGTCCACATCGACATGACGCTCGTCGATGTCGGCGATCACGCCGGGCAACTCGCCGCCCCCGGGATCGGTGAAGGACATCACCGTCCCCACCTCGAGTTCGTCCTCGAACTGGTCGCGCGGCAGACGCTGCACGTTCTGGGGATTGTGCTGACCGAAGCCGTGCTCCGGCGTGATGGTGAAACGACCGCTCTCGCCCCCGGTCATCCCCTTGAGCGGCGCCTCGAAGCCCGGCGGCAGATTGCCGTCGCCGACCTGGAACGTCGCGGCCTCTTTCTCGCGGGTGGAATCGATCACCGTGTCATCTTCCAGCTTGACGGTGAAATGCAGGGTCACTTCCATCCCGTCGTCGATACGGTAGTCACTCATGAGGCGTCTCTTTTTGCGTCGTGTTTCGCCGGTCATCGCGCAGGGATGCCAGAATCAGGCCCATGGCCCCCAAGGTGATGGCGGTGTCCGCCAAGTTAAAGGCGGGAAAGTAATAGTCTTGCCAGTGGAACGACAGAAAGTCGACCACATAGCCGTGCACCAGACGGTCATACAGGTTGCCCAGCGCTCCGCCGATGACCAGCACGATGGCAATGGCCGAGAGCCGCTCATGCGCCTTGAGACGCGTCAGCCACACGGTCAGGCCGATGCTCACACCGATGGCGATGGCCGCGAACAGCCACCGTTGCCAACCGGCATGCTCGGCCAGGAAACTGAACGCCGCGCCGGTATTGTGCAAGAGGGTCAAGTTGAACACCGGCAGTACCTCGACCGGCTGGCCGTACACCAGGTAGGCGCTGGCCACGAACTTGCTGCCCAGATCGAGGACGACGACCAGCAAGGCCAGCCACAGCCAGCGCAGCGGACGGCGCATGGCAGGTGCTGCCGCGATTTTTTCAGACGTTGAAGCGTCGTTCATGCGGGCCTCTCATGGCTAGGCCGGCCCGGGGCCGGCGACGAAACGGTAGATGCGGGCCCCATGCCCCCGGGCCTCGCATCATCCCGGGCTGGTATCGGTATCATGCCCAGCCTTGCATCATGCATAGTGACGCGTTTCGCCGGGCCCTTCGGGCAAGTTGCTCAGGCACCGGCCGCACAGGTTCGGATCGGCGGCATGCGTGCCCACGTCCGCGCGATGATGCCAGCAACGCTCGCACTTGGCATGCGGGCTGGCCACGACGGCCACCTTGAGCCCTTCGAGCTCGCTGGCCTCGGCCTGCGCGCTGCCGGCGTCCTCCAGCGATGCCAGGTGCACCTCGCTGGTGAGCAGCACGAAACGCAACTCCTCGCCGAGCTGCGTCAGGGTCTCGCGCAGGCTGTCGTCTGCGTATAGCGTCACCTCGGCGGCCAGGCTGTTGCGCACTACCTTGGCATTGCGGGCGTCTTCCAGGCACTTGTTGACCGCCTGCTTGACCGTCAGCACCCGCGACCAGAACTCACGCCCCATGGCGGCATTCGCCTCCAGCGTCGCCAGGTGCGGATAGTATTCTTCCAGCAGCACGCTGTCGCCACGCGTTCCCGGGATGACCTCGTAGATTTCCTCGGCGGTGAAGGACAGGATCGGGGCGACCCAGCGTACCAACGCCTCGACCACGTGATAGAGCGCCGTCTGGCAGCTGCGCCGCGCGCGGGAATCGGCCTGGGTGGTGTACTGACGATCCTTGATGACATCCAGGTAGAAACCGCCCAGCTCGTGGGCGCAGAAATCGTGCACCTGCTGGTAGACATCGCGGAACCGATACTCCGCGTAGGCGCCCTGGATACGGGCTTGCAACTGCGCCGCGCGATCCACCACCCACTGGTCCAGCGCCAGCATGTCCTCGAAGGCCACGGCATCGCGCTCGGGAGCGAAGCCGTTGAGATTGGCCAGCAGGAAGCGCGAGGTGTTGCGAATGCGCCGGTAGACGTCGGCGGTACGCTTGAGGATCTCGTCGGAGACCGCCATTTCGCCGGAGTAATCGGTGGACGCGACCCACAGGCGCAGGATATCGGCGCCCAGCTTGTCCATCACCTGCTGAGGCGCGATGACGTTGCCCATCGACTTGGACATCTTGCGTCCCTTTTCGTCGACGGTGAAACCGTGCGTCAGCAGCGCCTTGTAGGGCGCATGGCCGTCGATGGCGCATCCGGTCAGCAGCGACGAATGGAACCAGCCGCGATGCTGGTCGGAGCCTTCGAGATACAGGTCGGCACGCGGCCCCTGGTCGTGTCCCATCGGGTGCGAGCCACGCATCACATGGCGGTGCGTGGTACCGGAATCGAACCAGACATCCAGCGTATCGGTGACCTTGTCGTACTGGTCGGCCTCGTCGCCCAGCAACTCGCGGGCGTCGAGACGAAACCAGGCATCGATGCCCTCGGCTTCGACGCGCCTGGCGACATCTTCCATCAGCTCGACGGTACGCGGATGCCACTCCCCGGTCTGCTTGTGCAGGAAGAACGGGATCGGCACCCCCCAGTTACGCTGGCGCGAGATGCACCAGTCGGGACGATTGGCGATCATCGAATGCAGGCGCGCCTTGCCCCAAGCGGGGATGAACTGGGTCGCCTCGACGCCATCCAGCGCACGCTGGCGCAGGGTACGTCCCTGGTCGTCCTCGCGGTCCATGCCCACGAACCATTGCGCCGTGGCACGGTAGATGACCGGCGTCTTGTGGCGCCAGCAGTGCATGTAGCTGTGCGTGATCGGCGTATGCGCCATCAGCGCGTTGACCTCGCGCAGCGTGTCGACGATGTGGGGGTTGGCCTTCCAGATCATCTGCCCGCCGAACAACGGCAGGTCGTCGCGGTATACGCCATTGCCCTGCACGGGGTTGAGCATGTCGTCGAAGCTCATGCCGTGCTCGCGGCAGGTCATGAAGTCATCCAGGCCGTAGGACGGCGCCGAGTGGACGATCCCCGTGCTGCCTTCCTCCACGGTCACGTAATCGGCGAGGTAGACCGGGGCCACGCGCTCGTAGAACGGGTGGCGGAAGGTGATGAACTCCAGCGACGCGCCCGCCGCGGTGGCCACGACATCGCCCTCGAGACCGTAGCGCGTCAGGCAGCTTTCGACCAGTTCCTCGGCAAGCACCAGCAGTCGCTCGCCGGTATCCACCAGGGCATAGGTGAAGTCGGGGTGCACGTTCAGCGCCTGGTTGGCGGGAATGGTCCACGGCGTGGTGGTCCAGATCACGATGGCCGCCGGCTTGTCGAGAGAGGCCAGGCCGAACGCCGACGCCAGCGCCTCGGGCTCGGCGGCAGCGAAGGCGACATCGATGGCATCGGACTTCTTGTCGGCATATTCGACTTCCGCCTCGGCCAGGGCCGAGCCGCAGTCGAAGCACCAGTTGACCGGCTTCAGGCCCTTGAAGACATAGCCGCCCTCGACCATCTTGGCCAGGGCGCGAATCTCGCCGGCCTCGTTGGCGAAATCCATGGTGCGGTAGGGATTCTCCCAGTCGCCGACCACGCCCAGACGCACGAAATCGGTCTTCTGCCCCTCGATCTGGGCACCCGCGTACTCGCGACACAGTCCCCGCGCCTCGTCCGCCTCGAGGTGCTTGCCATGGGTGGTTTCCACCTTGTGTTCGATGGGCAGCCCATGGCAGTCCCAGCCGGGCACGTAGGGCGCGTCATACCCTGCCAGCGACTTCGACTTGACGACGATGTCCTTGAGAATCTTGTTGACGGCGTGGCCGATATGAATGCTGCCGTTGGCATAGGGAGGGCCGTCGTGCAGGACGAAGACCTCGCGGCCGGCACGGGCGTCGCGTAGCCGCTGATACAGGTTCATGTCCTGCCATTGCGACACCCGCCCCGGCTCACGCTTGGGCAGCATGCCGCGCATGGGGAAATCGGTTTCGGGCAGATTCAGTGTGTGCTTGTAATCGCTCATAGCGGAAGGTCAGCCATCGTCTTGGGCGGCCGGACCAGCGCCGGCCGAGGAGTCGGAAGTCGAAGGCTCGGGCGCCAGGGGCGCCGAGGCCAGCGGAAGTGTCCAGCCAGTCGAGTGACACGGTAACCCGAGTGCGGCAGCGTCGAGCGGCGTCGCCGTCCGAAAATAGTGCCGCGCCTGCGCCAGATCGGCGTGAATCTGGCGTGTCAGGGCATCCAGCCCCGCGAAATTGACCTCGCCACGCAGCCGCGCGCAAGGCACGACCGTCAGGCGCTGGCCATAGAGGTCGCCATCGAAGTCGAACAGATGGACCTCCAGCACCGGCCGCGTGCTGCCGACCGTCGGTCGCCATCCGATGTTGGCCGCGCCCGTCAGCTCGCGACCATCCGGCAAGCGCGTGACGCAGGCATAGATACCACGCAGGGCCAGAGGACGCGCCGCCAGGGGCAGGTTGGCGGTCGGCACGCCGATGGTGCGCCCCAGTTGCCGGTCCGCGACCACGCGCCCCGTCAGTTGATACGGACGCCCCAGCATCCGCGCGGCCTGGGCAAAATTGCCACTGGCCAGCAGCGTGCGCACGCGGGTGCTCGATACCCGCTCGTCGTCGAGCACGAAGGTGCGGGTGTGCTCGACCCCGAACCCGCGGCGCTCGCCCACCCGCTGCAGCAGCGCGAAATCTCCCGCCCGGTCGCAGCCGAAGCGGAAGTCATCCCCCACGACCAGGTGCTTGACGCCCAGGCCCTGGATCAGCACGCGCTCGATGAACTCATCGGCGGTCAAGCGCCTCAAGGCTGCATTGAAAGGCAGGCACAGGATGCGATCGGCACCATGTGCGGCGAGCAGCTCGACCTTGTCACGCAAGCGGCTCAGGCGAGGCGGCGCCTGCTGACCGGCGAAATACTCACGCGGCTGGGGCTCGAACACCACCACCGCCACCGGCAGCCCCAGCGCCCTGGCGCGACTCTTGAGCTGATCGAGGATCGCCTGATGGCCACGATGCACGCCGTCGAAGTTGCCGATCGTCGCCACGCAAGGGCCCGCCTCGCGCAGATTGTGCAGTCCTCTGATCAGTTCCATGTGCCGTTCATATGCCGGTAAAACGTCCGATTATAACCAAGGGGGCCACGGCTGACAGCCATGCCCGCCCCGCTCTTAGCCACGCAGGCGGAAATGCCTGAGCCGCACGCCGCATAGCGCCAGCCACCCAAAATAGACCACCGCGCCGCCCAGGGTCAGCCCCAGCAAGGTCGCGGCTCGCTGCCAAACGCCCCAGTCGAGCCAGACATGCCACTCGGGGGCCAGCCACCACAGGCCGCCCCCCATGACCACGCAGCCACCGCCGAGCGTCAGTGCGTAGCGGCCCCAGCCCGGTTGGAATTGCAACACGCCGCGCCGCTTGAGCCCCCAGCCCAGCAAACCGGCGTTGAAGCACGCCGAGAGTGCCGTGGCCAGCGCCAGGCCGGCATGCGCCAACGGCCAGATCAGCAACAGATTGAAGACCATGTTGGCGAGCATGGCGAAAACACCGATCTTGACCGGCGTCTTGGTATCCTGGCGGGCGAAATAGCCGGGCGCCAGCACCTTGATGAGCATGAAGGGCAGCAGCCCCAGCGCATAGGCTCGCAAGCTGCGCGCCGCCATCACGATGTCGTGGTCGGTCATCGCCCCGTAATGAAACAGGCTCACCAGCAATGGCTCGGCCAGCAGTATCAGGGCCAGGCCCGCGGGCAACCCGATCAACAGCACCGCGCGCAGCGCCCAGTCGAGCATCTTCGCGAAATGCTCAGGCGACTGCTCGGCGTGCCGCTTGGAGAGCGCCGGCAGGATCACCGTGCCCAGGGCCACGCCAAACACCCCCAGCGGCAACTCCACCAGGCGATCCGAGTAGTACAGCCAGGACACGCTGCCCGACGCCAGCAGCGATGCCAGCACGGTATCCAGCAGCAGGTTGATCTGCGAGACCGAGACCGCAAACAGCGCCGGCGCCATCAGTGTCAGGATGCGGCGCACCCCGGGGTGGCGAAAGTTCGGCCACGGCCTCGGCATCAGTCCCAGCCGTGCCAGGAACGGTACCTGGAAGCCCAACTGGACGACCCCGGCGATCAGCACACCCCAGGCCAGGGCCATCGAGGGGTCCTGCATCCAGGGCGTCAGTCCCAGAGCGGCCCCGATCAGCGACAGATTGAGCAGCACCGGCGTGAACGCCGGGACGGCGAACCGGTTCCAGGTGTTGAGCACGCTGCCGGCAAAGGCGGTGAGCGAAATCAACCACAGATAGGGGAATGTCAGGCGCAGCATGTCGGCGGTCAACGCCAGCTTGCCGGGATCGGCGCTGAATCCCGGCGCGAACAGCCACACCAGCCACGGCGCGATCAGCATCGCCACGGCGCTGATCAGCGCCAGCACCACGCCGAGACTGCCCGCCACCGCGTCGAGCAGCTCGCGCACCTCTTCACGGGTTCGCTGAGTGGCATATTCGGACAGCACCGGAATGAACGCCTGGTTGAAGGCGCCCTCGGCGAACAGGCGGCGCATGAAGTTGGGAATCTTGAAGGCGACGAAGAACGCATCGGCACCGCTCCCCGCACCGAACAGGGTCGCGATCACCACGTCGCGCGCCAGCCCCAGCACGCGCGATAGCATGGTCATCGTGCTGACCACCAGCCCCGAGCGCAACAGACCGCCGCTCGCCGGCCCCGCCGACTCGCCGTCCTCAGGCGTCGCTTGCGATTGCCTAGCCGTCACCGTCCACCCCGCTGTCCGTTTGCCGGGTCGAGCCCGATCGTCACCTACAAAAAAACCGGCCGAAGCCGGTTTTTTCACGCGTTGCCGCCAGGTCCCGGCTTCAGGCAGCCAGGGCCTTGATTCGCTTGTTCAAACGGCTCTTGATGCGCGCTGCTTTCTTCTTGGAGATCGCGTCCTTGTCGGCAATGCGGTCGATGACCGGCTGGGCCGCCTTGAACTCGGTCATGGCCTGGGCATGATCGCCGCCCTGGATGGCCTTGATGACACGCTTGATATAGGTGCGCACCATGCTGCGTTGGCTGGCATTGTGCTGACGACGCTGCTCCGCCTGGCGGGCGCGTTTTTGGGCCTGTTTGGTGTTCGCCACCGTCTACTCCTTGGAGATGTTGACAGTCATGTTCTGTAAGAAATTGATTCGCGTGACGTTTTTAAGACCTCACGCGGATCGGCCATATCGGGACCGCCACTCGCGCAGCGCCCCATCAACGGGCCATGTCTGAGAGGATGCGGCATTCTAGCATGCTCCCCGCGACAACGGCTACAGGTCGCGCCTTTCGAGACATGCCCGCCGACCGCCGCTCACACGATGACCAGGTTGTCGCGATGAATGAGTTCCGGCGACTCCATGTACCCCAGCAGCTCCTCGATGCGCCGGCTGGGCTGCCCCATGATGCGCCGCGCTTCGTCGCTGCCGTAATTGACCAGCCCCTTGGCGATGCGCTGGCCTTGCTCGTCCACGCAGACCAGCATGTCGCCGCGCTTGAACTCGCCCTCGACACGACGCACGCCCACCGGCAGCAAGCTGGAGCCATGCTCGCGCAGCACCTTGACCGCGCCGGCATCCAGCACCAGGGTGCCGCGCACCTGAAGCTGCCCGGCCAGCCACCGCTTGCGGGCCGCCAGGGGAGCGTGATCGGGCATCAACAGCGTGCCCAGCGTCTCGCCTTGCATCAGCCGCGTGAGCACCTCCGACTGACGCCCGCTGGCGATCGCCGTCAGCGCGCCGGAGCGAGCGGCCAGACGCGCCGCACGGACCTTGGTCGCCATCCCGCCACGCCCCAGGGCACCGCCGTCACCGGCGACCGCGGCCAGCGCCGGGTCATCGGCACGCCCCTCGGCAATCAGGCGCGCCTCGGGGTCGTGACGAGGATCGGCGTCGAACAAGCCTTCCTGATCGGTCAGCAGGACGAGGGCATCCGCCTCGAGCAGATTGGCCACCAGCGCGCCCAGCGTATCGTTGTCGCCGAAGCGAATCTCGTCGGTGACCACGGTGTCGTTTTCATTGATCACCGGCACCACGCGCAGCGCCACCAGCGAGCGCAGCGCCGAACGCGCATTGAGATATCGCTTGCGGTTGGAAAGGTCGTCGTGGGTCAACAGGACCTGCGCACTGCGCAGGCCATGCCGCGCGAAATGTTCCTCGTAACACTGCGACAGGCCGGATTGCCCTACCGCCGCCGCCGCCTGCAATTCATGCACCGCCGAGGGACGCGTCACCCACCCCAGGCGCGCCATGCCCTCGGCCACGGCACCGGACGACACCAGCACGACCTCGATGCCCCGCGCATGCAGGGCGGCGATCTGATCGACCCATTCGCCGATGGCATCGGCATCGAGGCCACGCCCATCGTTGGTCAGCAACGCACTTCCGATCTTGACCACGACACGCCGCGCCCGACGCAGGGCATCGCGGCTTGCCGACTGCGATTCGCTCACCGGTTCACGTCTCCTTGCGGCCACATCACGGCGCGTACTCCACTTCGACGTCGTAATCGTCTTCGTCGAAATCGTCGTCATCGTCCTCGGCCGGCTTGCGCTTGCGGGACATGCGCGCCTCGGCACGCGCCACGGCTTCGTCTTCCATGCGTCGACGCATCTCGCGCTCATGCTCGAAGGCCGTCTCGTCTTCTGCTTCCAGTTGGCGCTGCTCCGTCAACCAGCGGTGCGCCGCCTGCACCAGGGCCTGGGTGCCATCGCCACTGATGGCGGAGATCTTGTAGACCGGCCCCGACCACGCCAGCCGCTCGACGATGTCGTCGACCGTCGACTGGCGCTCCTCCTCGGGGAGCAGGTCGAGCTTGTTGAGCACCAGCCAGCGCGGCCGTTCGGCCAGCGTGGCGGAAAACTGCTCGAGTTCATGCGCGATGGCACGCGCGCTGTCCACGGGGTCGCTCTCGTCGAACGGCGCCACATCGACCACGTGCAGCAGCAACCGTGTCCGGGTCAGGTGCTTGAGAAAGCGCAAGCCCAGGCCTGCGCCATCCGAGGCTCCCTCGATCAAGCCAGGCACGTCGGCCATCACGAAGTGCTCGTGGGTCCCCAGCTTGACCACGCCGAGATTGGGTACCAGCGTGGTGAAGGGGTAGTTGGCCACCTTGGGCTTGGCCGCCGAGACGGCACGAATCAGGGTCGACTTGCCGGCATTGGGCACACCCAGCAGGCCCACGTCGGCCATCACCTTCATTTCGAAGCGCAGGTTGCGACGCTCCCCCTCGGTGCCCGGCGTGGTCTTGCGCGGCGCCCGGTTGGTGGAGGACTTGAAATGGATGTTCCCCAGTCCACGGCGGCCCGCCTGGGCCACGAGCACGACCTGGCCGGCCTCGGTCACGTCGGCGATCACCTCGAGGGTGTCCTCGTCGATCACCGTGGTCCCCACCGGCACCTTGACGTGCAGGTCCTCGCCGTTGCGACCGCTCATCTGGCGCCCTTGTCCCGGCTGACCGTTGGGTGCCTTGTAGAAGCGCTGATACTTGAAGTCGATCAGCGTATTGAGGGATTCGTCACCGATCAGGTAGACGCTGCCGCCGTGCCCACCGTCGCCGCCGTCCGGCCCGCCCTTGGGAACGTACTTCTCGCGCCGGAAACTCAGGCAGCCATTGCCACCCTTGCCGGCCTCCACGATGATCGAGGCTTCGTCGACGAACTGCATGGACACTCTCCCGGCGGCCACGGCCGCCCAATACGAAAAGGCCCCGCCTGGGCGGGGCCTTTTCCTTCATCGTTCGCGGTGGTCTCAGGCGGAGACGACACTCACGAACTTGCGGTTTTTCGGACCCTTGGTCTCGAACTTGATCACGCCGTCGTTCAGAGCGAACAGGGTGTGATCCTTGCCGATGCCGACACCGCTGCCTGCGTGGAACTTGGTGCCACGCTGACGAACGATGATGTTGCCGGCGGTCGCCGCCTGGCCACCGAACAGCTTGACACCTAGGCGTTTGGATTCACTGTCGCGACCGTTACGAGAACTACCGGCAGCCTTTTTATGAGCCATTGCAAATACCTCGCGCTATCGGGGAATATCGCTTACGCGGAAATTCCGGTGATCTTAACTTCGGTGAACCACTGACGGTGGCCCTGACGACGCATCTGGTGCTTACGGCGACGGAACTTGATGATCTTCACCTTTTCGCCGCGCCCGTGGGAGACGACTTCCGCCGTCACCTTGGCACCTTCGACCAGCGGCGCGCCGACCTTGACGTCGTCGTCATCGGCGACCAGCAATACCTGGTCGAGTTCCAGGGTTTCACCCGTGGCCACTTCCAGCTTCTCGAGCTTCAGGGTCTGGCCTTCCTGAACGCGGTACTGCTTGCCACCGCTTTTGATAACTGCGTACATGTCACTCTCCAGCACTCATCGGGATTGCGCTCTTCATCGGCCTGCGGCGAGTGGCGCCCCTTCCGGCAGCCATCTGACAGGGAGCATGATGAGTCGAGCCGCGTATTATAGCGATACTCTCCAGTGCCCGGCAAGTGTCTTTCACGCCACGCGCGACGGCCCACGGCATGCGCCTTGACGCCCCACGGGGGGCCCCCTAGCATAGCCCGAGCCCAAGGCCGCAATGAGGCGGCCCAACCCCCTTATTGCGACAAGCCGACCCATGCAGCCTAACGCATCGCCCCTCCATGCGGCGGTCGCGGATGATTTCGCCGCCGTCGATCGCACCATCCTCGCCCAACTGGCTTCGCGAGTTCCGCTCGTCGAGACCATTGGCCGCTACATCATCGAAAGTGGCGGCAAACGGCTGCGTCCCCTCCTCGTGCTGCTGGCGGCGCGCTCGCTGAACTACCCCGGCGATCGCCACGTGACCCTGGCCACGCTGATCGAGTTCATGCATACCTCGACGCTGCTGCACGACGATGTCGTCGACGAATCGCATCTACGTCGCGGCAAGGCCACCGCCAACGACGCCTGGGGCAACGCGCCTTCGGTGCTGGTCGGCGACTTCCTGTATTCGCGCTCGTTTCAGATGATGGTCGAGGTCGGCTCGATGCGCGTGATGGAGATCCTCTCCGGCGCCACCTGCGTGATCGCCGAGGGCGAGGTGCTGCAGCTGACCAATATCGGCAACCCCGATATCGACGAGGCAGCCTACTTCGACACCATTCAGGGCAAGACAGCGATGCTCTTCGAGGCCGCCAGCCACAGCGGCGCGGTACTCGCCGAGGCGACCCCCGCCCAGGAAGAAGCGCTCAAGCTCTATGGGCGTTATCTCGGGCTGGCATTCCAGCTCGTCGACGACCTCCTCGACTATCAGGGCGACGCCGACGCCATGGGCAAGAACGTCGGCGACGACCTCGCCGAAGGCAAGCCCACGCTGCCGCTCATCCATGCCATGGCGAACGGCAACGCCGAGCAGGTCAGCGTCGTCCGCCAGGCCATTCGTCAGGGCGGGCTCGACCACCTCGACGAGGTACTGGCGATCGTGCACGACACCGGCGCGCTGGACTATACCCGGCGTCGCGCCGAGGAAATGGCCGACCGCGCCCTGGCGCAACTCGAACTGCTGCCCGAAAGCCGCTACCGCGACAGCATGGCCGCGCTCGCGCACCTCGCCGTCGAGCGCCAGACCTGACGCGGCACCGACGCAAAGGGGTTGCGCGCGCGCCGCGGATGCGTATAATGCAGCCCCGTCGAGTCGGCACCACCGACGCGAACGGAGTATAGCTCAGCTTGGTAGAGCGCTGCCTTCGGGAGGCAGAGGTCGTAGGTTCGAATCCTGCTACTCCGACCACGGAATTCTGAAAACGCCCACGTCATGGCCTCGGCCACGTGGGCGTTTTTGCGTTCGGCGACATGCACTGATCGCCATTTCCTTGACCTGGATTATCGAAACGTCGCGCTGCAGGCGTCACGGTGAGCGGGCAGGGACGCAAACGGCACAGGGAAGTGCCCTGAACAGGAGTGCCCCGAGCACGGGTGCCGGACTCGATAGTCTGGCACCATCCCCACCATAGGCACGCACCGCTTTCGCGCATGGCAGCAGCTTCCATACTGAGAAGCGAGAGTCGCGATCGCTGGAGGACGCGCCATGCAACGTCTATCGCCGGAACCCGCCACGCTTCATGTCGCGCAGCTTGCGCCGATGCTCGAGGCCTTGCAGCGCCATCTCGGGCTGACGATCCTGCTGCACACGGCGCACGGGGCCTGCCTCGAACTACGCCACGAACGCCATGACAGCCAGGTGCTGTGGCTGGAGGCCACGCCCGGCGCGCTCCCCGGCACCCTGCGCCTGGAAGCCGACAACGCGGAATTCGAACGCCTCGCCCCCACGCTGATGGCGCAGGGAGCACGCTGTCTGGAAGCCTCGCGCGACCGGCCCAGCGCCTCCCGCGGTTGTGCCTGGCGCGTCCTGATCATGCCATTGCCCGGCGGCTGGCAATTGATGCTTCTGGCGCTCGACCCACGCCGCTGCCAACCGCTTGGCCTCCAGGGGCTGGTGGTATGAGGTTGCGGCGTCAGGGGTCGCTTTCCTCCGCGCGGCGCAGGCGCTCGTCCATCGCCCTGCGCTGGCGGTTGCGACGATAGCGCCGCACCAGCGCAACGCCGCTGGCCGCGACCAGCATTGCCGCCAGCGTGACGCCCTGCCACACGCGTGCCGCATCCCCCAGCCACGTCTCCAGCGCGATGATCAGAATGAACCCCACCGCCTGACTGGCGATGGCCACCGCCCGTAGCCCATCGACTCCATGGCGCGAATTCACCATGCCTGCTCCTGTTGATTGATCATTCCACGCTTGCGCCGCCTGCCATCACGTCTCGCCGCGACACCCGAGTGCTTGCCGACGTTCACGCCGCCCCGGGCGACGCGCTCCGCTTTAGTGTAACGTGCCAAGGCCCGTCGCCGTGCATGAGACGGCAGCGACTCCAAGAGCAGCTTCGTCATGAGGAGGCCCATGACCGCTTTCACGCTTGGTCCACTGTCCTTGCCGCCAGCGCATCTCTACGCGGCGAGCGCCGCCGTGGCACTGCTCGCGCTCGGCCACCTGGTCCGCCTGCCACCGCCACGCCGCCGCCTGTGGTTGACCGGCGCGTTACTCGGCGCCCTGCTCGGCGCCCGCCTGGCCGACATCGCACTGCACGGCGAGGCCTATCGCGAAGCCCCTCTCGAGGCCGTCATGCGCTGGCAGTCCGGGTATCACCCTTTGGGCGCCCTGCTGGGTGCGGGGACCTGGACGCTGGGCTGTCTGCGCCGCCTGCCGCCGCGCTATCTGACCCGGGCATCGGGCGTGCTCGCGACCTGCGCCGTACTATGGTGGGGCCTGAACGCCTGGCACCCTCTGGCCGGCGAACCTCCTCCATCGCACCTGCCGCCCTTGTCGCTGAACGCCCTCGACGGCGATGCGGTATCGCTCGAGACCCTCTCCACATCGTCACCGCTCATCGTGGTGCTGTGGCGCAGCGATTGCCACGCGTGCCGCCAGGCATTGGCACGCGTCAATGCGGTCGCCGACCAGGTGCGCGTGATAACGGTCAATGAAGGCCAATCCCTGTTGCAGGCCGCACGCTTCCTCGATGCTCAGGACATGGGGTTCGCGCATAACCTGCAAGACCCGGAGCAGCGCCTGCAGGCCTATTTCGGCATGCCCGACCTGCCGTTGACCGTCTACCTCGACGCCCACGGTCGACTCCGCAACATCCGTTCGGGACCGCTCGCCACGGCGACTCTCGAGGCCTGGCTGGCGGCATTGCCCTGAAAGCACAATCGCCTGTTAAGCCCTTGGCCGCTTTCCGGTAGAATACCGCGCCCGCCGCCCTGCATGCTCCCTCGCGGGCGGCACGCCACATACCGTTTCATCTTCATCCCGAGGCATCATGAGCGAATTCATTCCGGGCCAGCGCTGGGTCAGTGACGGCGAAGCCGAACTGGGGCTGGGCACGATCCTGAGCTGCGATTTCCGAAGCGTGACCGTTCTCTTTGCCGCCAGTCAGGAAACGCGCACCTACAGCGTTCGCCAGGCACCGCTGACCCGCGTGGTATTCGGCGCCGGCGACCGGATAGAAGCCGCCGACGGCCGCACGCTGACCGTCGACGACACCAAGGAGGCCAAGGGGCTGCTGATCTATGTCGTCGAGACGGCGGACGGCGAATACGAAGAGCTTCCCGAAAGCCGCCTCGCCGACAGCATGCGCTTCCAGCAAGCGCGGGACCGCCTGCTGACCGGTCAGGTCGACCGCAACGACTGGTTCGAGCTGCGTTACCGCACCCTGCACCACTATCACCGCATCGCTCAACACCCGGCGAACGGCCTGGCAGGCCCGCGGGTGGACCTCATCCCGCACCAGCTGTACATCGCCGACGAAGTCTCCCGTCGCCATGCCCCGCGCGTGCTGCTGGCCGACGAAGTGGGCCTGGGCAAGACCATCGAGGCGGGTCTGATCCTGCACCGCCTGCTGATCACCGGTCGTGCCGAGCGTGCGCTGATTCTGGTGCCGGACAGCCTGACCCACCAGTGGCTGGTGGAAATGCTGCGCCGTTTCTCGCTGCATTTCACGCTGCTTGACGAGCAACAGAGCCAGCACAGTACGGGCAACCCCTTCGAAAGCGCCCAGCTGGTGCTCGCCAGCCAGCAGTGGCTATTCGCCAACCCACACCGCCAGACCCAGGCCCAGGCCTGCGACTGGGACTTGCTGATCGTCGACGAGGCGCATCATCTCGACTGGAGCCCCGAGGCCAGCGGCCCCGGCTATGCCTGCGTCGAGCAGCTGGCGCATGCCATCGACGGCGTGCTGCTGCTCACCGCCACGCCCGAGCAGATGGGGCTTGCCAGCCATTTCGCCCGCCTGCGTCTGCTCGACCCCGAGCGCTATACCAGCCTGGCGGCCTTCGAGGCCGAAGAAACGGGCTACGCCCGGGTCGCGGAGGCGGTGGACGCCCTCGAGCGCCTGCCCGGCGATGCCGCGGACCGCGATAGCGTGGGCGCGGTCATCGACGACGCGGACAGCCAGGCACTGCTCGACACGCTGATCGACCCGGAAAGCGACGACACCCAGCGCGACAGCGCACGCCGCCAGCTACGCGAGCAGTTGCTCGACCGTCACGGGACCGGCCGGGTGATGTTCCGCAACAGCCGTCGCCATGTCGCCGGCTTTCCCGAACGCCACCTGCACGTCACTCGCCTGGCGCCGCCGTCCAGCTATCGCCGCGAGTTGCGCAAGCTGGATCGCGACATGGACTACCTCGACGACCTGCTGATCACCACCGGCCTCGACCATCCCGAGGTGCTGCTGTATCCGGATGCCATGTATCGCGCGCAATGCGATGCCTCGCCGGGCGACACCGCACTCAACGCCGAGCCCTGGTGGCAGATAGATCCGCGCGTGACCTGGCTGCTGGAGCGCCTGACCGAAGTGGGGCGCGACAAGATGCTAGTCATCGCCCACGACCGCGAGACCGCCAGCGATCTCAGCGAGGCACTGCGCGTACTGGGCGGAGTCCAGGCACCGGTCTTCCATGAGGGCCTGACGCTCATCGAACGCGACCGTGCCGCGGCGGCCTTCGCCGACGAGGAAGACGGGTGCCAGGTACTGGTGTGCTCGGAGATCGGCTCCGAGGGACGCAATTTCCAGTTCTGCCGGCATCTGGTGATGTTCGACTTGCCGGCGCATCCCGACCAGCTCGAACAACGCATCGGCCGCCTCGACCGTATCGGCCAGCAGCACGCCATCGAGATTCATGTGCCGGTCTTCGAGGACAGCCCCGGCGAGCGCTTGCTGCGCTGGTACGACGAGGGCATGCGCGCCTTCGACGCCCCGCACGGCATCGGCAGCGAACTCTACGACGCTTTCGGCGACAGCGTGGCCGATGCCCTGCTGGATGACGACGCGCTCGCCGAGGTCATTGCCGACACGCGACGCTTCTTCGAAAGCCGCCTCGCCGCGCACGAGGCCGGCCGCGACCGGCTGCTGGAGTGGAACGCCTGTCGGCCGGCGCGCGCCCAGGCCATCACCGAGGCGATTCGCGAGCTCGACGACGACCCCGCACTGCCGCGTTATGTCGACAAGGCGCTGGACGTATTCGGCGTCGAAAGTCGCGATCTGGGCGGCGACATTCAGCACCTGCTGGCCGGGCCCCACATGCTCGACGGCTTGCCGGGACTGGTCAAAGGCGAGGAAGGCTTCTCGGCCACCTTCGACCGGCAGCGCGCCCTGGCCCGCGACGATGTGCAGCGCTTGTCCTGGGAGCACCCTCTGGTCCGCGAGATGATGGAGCGCATCCTCGACGGCACGCTTGGCAACACCGCATTGGCGCTGCTTCAGCACCCGGCGATTCCGGGCGGACGACTGATGGCCGAACTGGTGTTCCGCACCCACTGTCCGGCGCCCAGACACCTGAACGTGGGGCGCTTCCTGCCGCCGACGGCGGTGCGCCTGCTGCTCGACGAGTCCGGCGCCAACCTGACCCAGAAGGTCTCCTTCGGCGGGCTGGCGAAAAACCTTCAGAAGGTCAAGAAGGCGGTCGCCCGGGACCTGATCAAGTCGCGTCACGCGCAGTTGCGCGACCTGTTGACGCGGGCCGAGGACGAGGCAGAGAACGAACTGCCGAGCATCATCGAAGCCGCGCAGACGCACATGCGTGACACGCTGGACACCGAGCTTGCGCGTCTCAAGGCCCTCGCACGTCACAACCCGGCGGTACGCGACGCGGAAATCGAGGCCCTCGCCCACGAACGCCGCGAGCTGGACACGGCCATCGACGCCACACGCCTGCGCCTCGACGCGGTCCGCGTGGTGGTGACCGTCGACCCGCCTGAATGAAGGGCGCCGCGACGCCTCGCGTCAGCGGCCGAGAATCGCCTTCAGGGCGCTGTCCAGCGTCGGATATTGAAACCCGAACCCCGCCGCCTCCAGGCGTGCGGGGCGCATGCGTGCCCCGGTCAGCAGCAAGCGCGACATCTCTCCCAGGGCCAGCCGCAGGACCCCGGCGGGCACCGCCATCACCGCGGGACGATGCAGGTGGCGCGCCAAGGCACGGGTGAAATCGGCATTGGTCACCGGATGGGGCGCCGAGGCATTGAACGGTCCTGCGAGGTCGTCGCGCTCGAGCAGGAAGAGCGCGATGCTCACCCAATCCTCGCGGTGGATCCACGGCATGTACTGGCGTCCGCTGCCCAGCCGTCCGCCCAGCCCGAGACGAAACGGCAACAGCAACTTGGCCAGGGTACCGCCACCGGCATCCAGCACCAGCCCGGTACGCAGCAGTACCACTCTCACCCCCAGCGGCTCGGCCGCCAGTGCCGCCGACTCCCACTCGGCGCAAAGACGGTGCGCGAACTCCTCCTGAGGCGGCGTCTGCTCGGTCACGTCGCGATCGCCCTGGTCCCCGTAATACCCCATCGCCGAACCGGAGATCATCACTCGCGGCGGCGTGTCCAGACGCTCGCACAAGGTCACCAGATCACGCGTGACGGTCAAGCGCGAGTCGATCAGGCGACGCTTTTGCGCAGCGCTCCAGCGCTTGTCGGCAATGGGCTCGCCCGCGAGGTTGATGATCGCCTCCGGCGCACGGTCCACGAACGCCAATACCGAATCGCGGACCTCGGTCCCGTCGGGAAGCAGCGCCTTCGCGCGCGACGGTGAGCGCGACACCACCAGCAGCTCGTGGCCGGCGTCGTGAAGGCGTCGGCACAGCGGGCGCCCGACGAAGCCGCTGCCGCCCGTGATCAAGATGCGCATATTGACTCTCCGAATACGTATTATACGACCGTTGTACAATTTGGTAGAGTTGTCCAGGTAAGCACGCGACGGCCCGGTTGAAAAGCATAGCTCATGGCCATTCACCACGCGGGCGCCGCCAGGCGGTGTCACTCATGCGCCGTCGTCACGAACCGTCTGACAGGAGGTTGCTCAATGAGCCACGCCTTGATCCTACTCGCCCATGGCTCCAGCGACGCGCGCTGGCGCGCGCCCTTCGAGGCGCTCGAAAGCGACTTGCAAGCACGCCTCGAGACCCCGGCAGTCGTCGCCTACATGGAGCTCAGCGAACCCTCGCTGGAAACGCGGGTCGCCGAGTGCCACGCCCAGGGGCATCGGCGCATCGATATCCTGCCGCTGTTCTTCGCCGCCGGGCGTCACCTGCGCCAGGACGTGCCCGCGCAACTCGATGCGCTGCGCACGCAATATCCCGACGCCACGCTGACGCTTCTCGACCCGGTCGGTCAGCACCCCGCCTTCGTCGAGGCCCTGGCAGGCATCGTGACCGCCCGTGCCGGCGCATGAGGATACGTGATAGAAATTGTACAGAACGCTTGCGACGTACAACTTCATACCCCATGCTGAACGGGCGGGCATCAGGTGACGTCGCCGCGAGTAGCGGGCACAATACGCGCCGCCGCCCGGCGGCGTGGGTGTCATGTCACCGATTGTCCTTGTCCCCCGACACCACGACACAGCCAACCGTTGGCGACCATCCGTATCGGGGCATGATTCACAGGAGGAACCTAAGCGCATGAGTGAACAGGCGATGGATCCGGCTAGCGCACCGTTGTATCCGATCCGCGAGGTCTCTCGGCTGACCGGCGTCAATTCCGTGACCTTGCGCGCCTGGGAGCGGCGCTACGGCCTGATTCGTCCGCAGCGCACCCCCAAGGGGCACCGCCTCTATGCACGCGAGGACATACAACGCGTCGAGCGTATCCTGCAATGGCTCAATCGCGGCGTTCCCGTCAGCCAGGTACGCGACCTGCTCGAGCAGTCCGAACCGGCGGCCAACGATGCGCCGCCTCCCGACATCAGCGACTGGGAGAGTCAGCGGCAGCAGTTGCTCCAGGCCGTCGACACGCTGGATGGCGAATTGCTGGAGACGCTCTTCAATCGCAGCATGGCGCTTTATCCCACCAGCGTGTGCATCGCCGAGCTGTGGCAGCCGGTGGTCGATCGACTCGAGGAGCGCTGGAGCGACCAGTTCGGTGCCGAACTGCAGCGGCGTCAGCTGGAAAGCTTCCTGCGCACCCGAATCGGCATGCGCCTCTATCACGCCAACCACGTGACGGGGGGCGCCCGACTACTGCTGGTGCGCCTGCCTGAAGAGCGCGATCTGCTGCGCACGCTGCTGCTCGCCCTCGCCGCTTCGGCATCGGGCTTTCGTGTCGAATGGCTGGAAACCGACTTGCCGATCAACGAGCTGGCGCTTGCCGCGGAACGCTTCAAGGTGGATGCCCTGGTGATGACCAGCGGCCATGCCGAACGCAGCGACCTCATTCGTCGTCAGTTGCCGCGTCTGGGCGAACAGCTCGATGTTCCCCTGTGCCTGGTCGGACCGGTGACGCGCATCCGGGAGGCGGAGCTGGAAAACACCCAGGTCGCGTCGCTGGGTGACGACCTGCCCGCCGCGCTCAGCCGCTTGCACGGGCTGCTGGGCCGCTGATTCGTACCACCGCGTCAGGAAAATTGGCATGTCCGACTTGCAGATGGTCTGGTTCCGCAGCGACCTGCGGACTCTCGACAACCGAGCGCTGAGCGCCGCCGCCGAACGCGGTCCGGTCATCGCCGTGTTTCTGACCAGCATTCCCCAATGGCAGCGGCACGATCACGGCGCCAACAAGATCGACTTCTGGCTGCGCGGCGTGGCCGCGCTTCGCGAACACCTCTCGGGCCTCAACATTCCCCTGTTGCAGCGCCGCATCGAGACCTACGACGAAGCCCCCGATGCCCTGCTGAAACTGGCGCATCAACACGGTGTGACCGCTCTGCATTTCAACCGCGAGTATCCGCTCAACGAACGACGCCGGGACGCAGCGGTGGAGCGCGCCTTCCACGATGCCGGAATCGCGGTGACCGGACATACCGATGCCGTGGCCTATGCACCGGGCGAGTTGCTCACGGGCAAGGGCGAGCCTTACAGCGTGTTCACGCCTTTCGCCAAGGCCTGGCATCGTCAGCTCGAAGGGCACCGCCTCGCCCTGACGCACGCACCGGCACCGCAGACCAGGCTCGCCATCGAAGCCGACCCGCCCCCCTCTCGCGAGCTTCCCGACGCGTGCGACACACCGCTCGACGCGTCACGCTGGCCGGCGGGCCAGGAGGAAGCCGGCGACCGTCTCGAACGTTTTCTGCGCTTCCGTGGACGCCACTACCGACGCCAGCGCGATTTCCCGGCGCTGCCCGGTACCAGCGAGCTCTCGCCATACCTGGCGCTGGGCATGCTCTCGCATCGCCAGTGCCTGCAGGCGGTCATGAGCGACAACGACGGCCATCTGGCCGATGGCGATGCCGGTCTCACGGCCTGGGCCAACGAGCTGATATGGCGCGAATTCTACCTGCATATCGCCGCCAGCTTTCCCGACATCAGCCGCCATCGTCCGTTTCAACCGCATACCCGCGACCTGGCATGGCGCGACGACGATGCCGGCTTTCGCGCCTGGTGCGAAGGGCGTACGGGGTATCCGCTGGTCGATGCCGCGATGCGCCAGCTCGTCCAGTGCGGGTGGATGCACAATCGCCTGCGCATGGTGACGGCAATGTTCTTGTCCAAGCACCTGCTGATCGACTGGCGGCGCGGCGAAGCCTTTTTCATGCGACATCTCGTCGACGGCGACTTCGCTTCCAACAACGGCGGCTGGCAATGGGCTGCCTCCACCGGTACCGATGCCGCGCCATATTTTCGAATCTTCAATCCCACCACCCAGGCGGAACGCTTCGATCCCGAGGGCCGCTTCATCGCGCACTGGCTTCCCGAGCTGGCTCCCCTTGCCGTCAAGTCGCGCTTCTTCCCCAGCGAAGCGCAACGTCGCGACACCGGCTACACCCTCCCCATCGTCGACCACAAGGCGGCCCGACAGCGCGCCCTGGACGCGTTCAAGTCGCTGTCGAGCTGAGCGAACACTTGTTTCACTGACACTTTATCCAGCCACGGGGGCAACATGAGCCAAGACACCGCACTGGCGACCTTTTGCCGTGTCTTTGAAAAATTAGACAAGAGGTGTACAAGATCCCTCGAAAACCTCTACACTGAAGATGTGGAATTCACCGACCCGTTACATCACATCGAGGGCCGCGCTCCCCTGATGCGTTACTACGAGGACATGCTGGCCAATGTCCAGACATGCCGGTTCGAAGTAACGCAGCGTTTTCGCGAGGGCGACGATGCGTTGCTGGTCTGGACGCTGCATCTGGCGCATCCCCGGCTCGCCCGCGGGCGAACGGTGTGCATCTCGGGGTGCTCGCAGCTGACGTTTCGCGGTGATCGGATCTGCCGGCATCGAGACCATTTCGACGCCGGTGCAATGCTCTATGAACACGTTCCCCTGCTCGGAACGATGATTCGCTGGCTCAAGCGGCGCGTGGACCCGGCGCGCCATTCGCGCTAGGCATCCCGTGCCCCATGCGCGAGGTATCTGGAGGAGAGCCCATGGCAACCCCACTGGCGGCACCCCAACGTATCTGGCTGACCGGCGCCACGTCCGGTATCGGCGAAGCCTTGGCCAAGCGGCTGTTGCAAGACGGACACCGCGTGGCCCTGACAGCGCGCCGGCGAGACGCCCTGGAAGCCCTCGCGGCGCCCTTCGATAATGCGCTGGTAGTCCCCGCCGACCTCACCGACCGGGCCTCGGTCCGCGAGGCCGGAGAGCGTATCGCGGCCGTCTTTGGCGGACTCGAGCTGGCCCTGCTCAATGCCGGCACCTGTGAGTATCTGGATGCACGTCACTTCGATATCGATCTCGTCGAGCGCGTGTTGACCACCAACCTGCACGGCACCCTGTATGCCGTGGATGCCGCCCTGCCGCTGCTCCGTCGGGCTCGAGACGCGCACCGGCGCCCTCAGCTGGCGGCCGTTTCCAGTGCCTCGGCGTATTTTCCGCTGCCGCGTGCCGAAGCCTATGGGGCCTCCAAGGCCGCGATCAGCTATTTCCTCGCGTCCCTGCGCCTCGACCTGGCGGCGGAAGGAATCGACGTCAGCCTTATCCACCCCGGTTTCGTGCGCACGCCGCTGACCGAGCGCAACGACTTTCCCATGCCCATGCGCGTCGAGGTCGACGAGGCCGTGGAAGCGATTCTGCGCGGCCTGGAAAAACGCTCGCTGGACATTCACTTCCCGCGTCGCTTCACCTGGCTGGTCAAGCTGGCGGGCATACTGCCGCCCGTACTACGCCACCGCCTGGGGCTGCGGCTCACGCGCAATGCCGATACGGAGGGCCGCTCATGAGCACTCCCCGTTCACGCATCGCCGTGGTCGGCGGCGGCATCTCGGGCATGGCCTGCGCGCACTATCTCGCCCAGCGCCATGCGGTCACGCTGTTCGAGGCCAACGAGCGCCTTGGGGGACACACCGCCACCGTCGATGTCGAGGTAAACGGCCATCAGCATGCGATCGATACCGGCTTCATCGTCTTCAACGATCGCACCTATCCGCATTTCCAGCGCCTGCTGGCGCATCTGGGCGTTCCGATGCAGCCCACCGAAATGAGCTTCTCGGTGCATGCCGTCAACGAGGATTTCGAATACAACGGCCACACGCTGAACACTCTGTTCGCGCAGCGTCGCAATCTGCTCCGGCCGCGTTTCTACGCCATGCTGCGCGATATCCTGCGCTTCAACCGCCAGGCGGTACGCGACCTGGAGCGCGATGCCCTGCCGAGCACCCTGACGCTGGGCGAGTACCTCACACGCGGGGGCTATGGCCTGGACTTCCAGCGCCGCTACCTGCTGCCCATGGGCGCCGCCATCTGGTCCGCCAGCGAGCACGACATGGCCCATTTCCCGCTCGCCTCCTTCGTGCGCTTCTTTCATCATCACGGCCTGCTGTCGGTGAACAATCGCCCGCAGTGGTACACGCTGCCCGGCGGCTCAAGGCAGTACATCGCTCCGCTGACATCGTCCTATGCCGCCAACATCAGGCTTGCGAGCCCGGTATGGCACATCGTGCGCGATGCCAGGGGCGTGACGCTGACCACGCCACGCGGCCAAGAGCGCTTCGACCAGGTGGTACTCGCCTGCCACAGCGATCAGGCCCTGGCGATGCTCGCCGCGCCCAGTGCCGCGGAGCGCGAGATCCTCGAGGCCCTGCCGTACCAGGACAACCAGGTCGTGCTGCATACCGATACCCGCCTGCTGCCGCGCCGACAGCGCGCCCGCGCGAGCTGGAACTACCGTATCGACGGCCGCGCCGACGACGCGCGCGTGTCGGTGACCTACGACATGAACCGCCTGCAACGCCTGACGAGCGAGACACCGTTTTGCGTGACGCTCAACGACAGCGAGGTCATCGACCCCGACTGCATGCTGCGTCGCTTCACCTACCGTCACCCACGCTTCACGGTGGCCGGCGCCGCCGCGCAACGGCGCCATGCGGAAATTTCCGGGACGCACCGGCGCACTCATTTCTGCGGCGCATACTGGCGTCATGGCTTTCATGAGGATGGCGTCTGGAGCGCCCTGCGAGTCGCCCGAGCACTGGGCTGCGACGAACCCGGCGCACCCGCGACGACCTCCGTTCCGTACACCGAGCAGACCGAGGAACCGGCATGAGCCAGGAGGCACACGTCCGGCACCCCGTCACGCATAGCCGCGTGGCCTGGGGCACGCTTCGTCATCGGCGTTTCACGCCTCGCCCGCATGCCTTCACCTACCGCATGTGGATGGCGTGGCTGGATCTCGACGAACTGCCCGCCCTGTTCGATGCATTGCCCGGGTTCAGCGCTCGACGCATGGCCCTGGCCCGCTTTCGTCGCGAGGACTATCTGGGTCCTGCCCGACTGCCGCTCAAGACGGCGGTTCGTCAGCGGCTCCATGCAGAGCTCGGCGAGCTCCCCGACGGTCCCATTCGAATGCTCACGCAGTTGCGTCTCTGCGGTGTGGGATTCAATCCCATCACGCTGTACTACGCCTATGATCGCGAGGAACGCCTGTGCGCGATCCTCGGCGAGGTAACCAACACGCCATGGCGGGAACGCCAGGTCTATGCCAGTCGCGTGACACCGACACGCCATGTCCACGCTGCGCACTTCGACAAGGCACTGCACGTCTCGCCGTTCAACCCCATGGACATGCGCTACCGCTGGCGCTTCAACACCCCCGGCGCGCACCTCTCGATGCACATGGATGTCTGGCGCGACGCCACGCGTCACTTCGACGCCACCCTGACATTGACGTTTGCGCCGGCCGGCCGGCGTGCCTGGCTTGCGGCCCTGGCGCGAGCGCCCTGGATGAGCCTCAAGACACTGGCCGCCATCCACTTCGAGGCCGTGCGCCTGTGGTGCAAACGTGTCCCGCTTTTTTCGCACCCACGTCGCGAGGAGAAATCGCCGTGACGATGACACACTCCGACACCAGCCCAGGGCGCTCGCTCGATGCCCGTCTCACACGCTGGCTCAAGCCCCGCCTGCTGCAGCAGCTCGCCACGCTCGACGGTGGCGTGCTGATCGTCGAAGAGGACGGCTGCACGCACCGTCTCGGGCGGGGTGGCCCCTTGACGGCCCGGCTTCGCATCCACGATCCACGTGCGTGGCGACGCGTTGCCCTGGGCGGCAGCGTCGGCGCGGGCGAAGCCTACATGGACGGGCTCTGGACATGCGACGACCTGGTCACGCTGATCCGCCTGCTGGCGCGCAACCTGGAACACGTCAACGGCGGCCTGGAAAAAGGCCCCGCGCGACTGGCCCAGAGCGCGCTGAGCGCCCTCAACGCACTGCGTCGCAACACCACCGCACGTGCCAGGCGGCACATCGCGGCGCACTACGACCTGGGCAATGACCTGTTCGAGACCTTCCTCGACCGCGAGCATTGGCTCTACTCAAGCGCGATCTTCCCCCACGCAGATGCCAGTCTGGAAGACGCCTCCACCTACAAGCTGGACGTCATCCTCGACAAGCTCGATATCGGTCCCGAGCATCACGTACTGGAAATCGGCACGGGCTGGGGCGGGCTGGCGCTCTATGCAGCGCGCACTCGCGGCTGCCATGTCACCACCACGACCATTTCCGAGGCGCAATACGCGCATACCGCTCGACGTATCCGCGAGGCCGGTCTCGAGGACCGCATCACGCTGCTCAAGCAGGATTATCGCGCGCTGGAGGGACGCTACGACCGCCTGGTCTCGGTGGAAATGATCGAGGCCGTGGGACACCAGTATCTGGATACCTATCTGGCCACCGTCGACCGACTGCTGAAGGACGACGGCCTGGCCCTGATCCAGGCCATCACCATCCGTGACCAGCGCTATGCCGCCGCCAAGCGCGATGTCGACTTCATCAAGCGCTACATCTTTCCCGGCGGTTTCCTGCCTTCGCATCAGGCAATGCTCGACAGCATGACACGGCGTACCCAGCTCAACGTGCTCGACCTCGACGAGATCGGGGCCCACTACGCGCGCACGCTGCGCGAGTGGCGCCAGCGTTTCGAGGCCAGCCTCGAGCGCATCGGCGAACTGGGCTACGACGAACGCTTCATGCGCATGTGGCGTTACTATCTGTGCTACTGCGAAGGCGGCTTTCTGGAACGTACCATCGGCACCTCGCAATGGTTGCTGGCCAAGCCGGGCAACCGTCGCGCGCCGCTCACCGGCGCGCTCTGAGCCATGCTCGGCAAGGTCATCAACGCCCTGGCGTTTCAAGTCGGCTGGCTGGCCTGCGTGCTCGGGGGGACCTCGTGGGCGATCCCTGCGGTCGGCGTGATCGTGACACTCCACCTGGCATGGCTGGGGCGACCCGGCGAATGGCGCTGGCTGATGGGCTTCGCGCTGCTCGGCGCCCTCGTGGACGGCGCCCTGACCTACGCAGGAGGCATGCGGTTTACCGGGAGCGCGGGACTCCCGCTGTGGTTGTGGCTGCTCTGGCCGCTCTTCGCGACCACCATCCACCACTCGCTGGCCTGGCTCTGGTCACACCCATGGCTGGCCGTGCTGGGCGGTGTGCTGGGTGGCCCCAGTTCCTATCTCGGCGGGGCACGTCTGGCGGAGGTCACGCTGGCGCCCTGGGCGGTGGCGGTACAAGCCCTGGTGTGGGGTAGCCTGTGCGGCTGGCTGGCGTTCAGGGCAGCGACACTTCGGCGTCGCGCCTGAGGCGCGCCTCGACATCGGCAACCCGCTCGGGGCGCGCATAGAGGAAGCCCTGTACCATGGCGCACCCCTGGGCCAGGAGGAAGTCACGCTGCTCCTCGGTTTCCACGCCCTCGGCGACCACGTCCAGCTCCAGCCCCCGCGCCATGGCCAGTACCGCCGAGGTGATCGCCGCGTCGGCACTGTCCTCGGGCAGGGCCCGCACGAAGGCCCGGTCGAGTTTCAGCTTGTCCACCGGCAGTTGCTTGAGATACGCCATCGAGGAATAGCCGGTACCGAAATCGTCGATGGCGATCGGATGGCCCTTGTCGCGCAGAGCGACGAGTCGCGCCGAGATATCCCCGGCCCGCTCGTCGAGCAGTACCGATTCGGTCAGCTCCAGCCCCAGCATGGCGGCCGGCACGTGATACTTGGCCAGACTGGCGGACAGCTTGGCCTCGAGGTCGCCCTGGATGAGCTGCACCGCGGAGATGTTGATCCACACCGGCACGAACGACACCCCCTGCTGGCGCCAGGCCGCCACCTGGGCGCAGGCGCGCTCGATCACCCAGTCGCCCAGCGCGCTCATCAACCCGTGACGCTCGGCCAGGGGAATGAAGCTGGCCGGCGAAATCATGCCCTGTGTCGGATGGTACCAGCGCAGCAGGGCTTCCATCCCGGCCAGCCGTCCATCGTCGAGATAGTGCTGTGTCTGGTAGAAAAGCTCCAGTTGCGTGCCATGCGCCAGCGCCTGGCGCAATTCGTTGAGCAGTTCGAGCTGCGGATCGCCTTCCACCTCCAGCGAGGGACGAAAGCGACGGCTGTGGTTGCGCCCATGACGCTTGGCGGCATACAGCGCCGACTCCAGCCGCTGGAACAGGACCCCGGCATCGCGGCCATCGTCGGGGGACCGGCAACTGCCGATGGTGAGCCCCAGGCGCAGCGGCGTCTCGCCGATCTCGAAGGGCTCGCTGAGGTGTCCCCGCAGTTCCTCCACCCATTGCTCGTGATCATCGAAGGTCGTGGTGCGGATGGCCATGAACTCGTCGCCCCCCAGGCGTCCCACCACGCCCCCGGCGACGAAGGCCGCGAGCCGCTGACCGAAACGCGACAGCAGACGGTCCCCCTTGTCGACGCCCATGGCATCGTTGACCGCCTTGAAGCCGTCGATATCGATGAGCGCGATGTCCAGCTCCTCCCCCGCCCGCAGGCGCTGCAGGCGTGATGCCAGCAAGTCGTGCAAGCGCCGCCGATTGGGCAGCCCGGTCAACGGGTCCTCGAAGCCGATGCGCTGAAGATCCTGCTCCCGCGCCTTGTGGCGGCTGATGTCGGTAAACAGCCCCACGTAGTGCGTCACGCGTCCCTTGGCATCGGTCACGGCGTGCACCCGCAACCACTCGGGGAACTCGTCGCCATGCTTGCGCTGATTCCAGACCTCGCCCTCCCACTGCCCGGTGGCATTGAGGGTCTGCCAGTATCGTTCGTAGAAGGCCTTGTCGTGGCGTCCGGACGACAGTACCGAAGGGTCGAGGCCGCGAATCTCGTCGACGCTGTAACCGGTGATCTGCGTGAAGGCCGGGTTCACCGCCTGGATACGGTTCTGGGCGTTGGAGATCAACACGCCATCGGGCGACAAGGTGAGGGCCGTCTCGGTCAAGCGACGACGCGTCGCTTCCAGACGGATTTGCCGCCAGGCGTCCCATCCTCCCACCAGCACCACGACCAATGCCGCCATTCGCAACATCAGCGTCGGCAAGAGGCTCATGGAAGCCATGGCGGCAATGCCCGTCCAGACCAGGGGACGGTTGAGCGTGAAGACGGACCACATGGCGTGTTATCGGCTCGAATCAAATGGAGGTTCGTTGAATTGCAGGCATCATGCCCCTTCTCTTGCGATGGGCGCAACCCGCACCCATCCGCGGATTGCACCCGATGAGCGCGCCCGGTAGGCTGGCTCGGCGTGCATTCATCCGGCACTGCCAGTAGACTAGGGCGTCCGTGCTCTGCGACGCACCACAATTTCGACTCTCGGAACGACTCAGTGACCAAGCAACACTCTTTTGAGCGTGAGGAGCTGCTGCAATGCAGCCAGGGCGAACTCTTCGGCCCCGGTAATGCACAACTGCCGGCTCCCAACATGCTGATGCTCGACCGTGTCGTCCGCATCTGCGAAGAAGGCGGCCATTACGGCAAGGGCGAGCTCATCGCCGAACTCGACATCCACCCGGACCTGTGGTTCTTCGACTGCCACTTTCCCGGCGACCCCGTCATGCCCGGATGCCTCGGCCTGGATGCCATGTGGCAGCTGGTCGGTTTCCATCTGGGCTGGCTGGGTCACCCCGGACGCGGACGCGCGCTCGGCTGTGGCGAAGTCAAGTTCTCGGGCCAGATCCTGCCGGATGCCAACAAGGTTACCTATCATATCCACATGAAACGGGTAATCACGCGCCGCCTGATCCTGGGCATTGCCGACGGCACCGTCTCCGTGGACGGTCGTGAAATCTATCAGGCCAACGATTTGCGCGTCGGCCTGTTTACCTCCACTGCGAACTTCTGATCGGGAGGCTTCCATGCGACGAGTGGTAGTCACCGGCCTGGGCATCGTGTCCTGCCTGGGCAACGACCAGCAACAGGTACTGGACGCGCTGCGCAACGGACGCTCGGGTATTCGCTTCAAGGACGAATACGCCGAACGCGGATTCCGCAGCCACGTGGCCGGCGTGGTCGACATCGATCTCGATACCTTGATCGACCGCAAGCTACGCCGCTTCATGGGCGACGCGGCGGCCTTCGCCTATGTCTCCATGGACCAGGCCATCCGCGACGCGGGACTCGAAGAGAGTGACATATCCAGCGAACGCACCGGCCTGATCGCCGGCTCCGGCGGCGCGAGCAGCGCCAACCAGGTCGAGGCCGCCGACGTGCTGCGCGAAAAGGGGCTGCGTCGGGTCGGGCCGTATCGCGTCACGCGCACCATGGGCAGCACCGTGTCCGCCTGCCTGGCGACGCCCTTCAAGATCAAGGGCGTCAACTACTCGATTTCCTCCGCCTGCGCCACCTCGGCTCACTGCATCGGCAGTGCCGTCGAGCAGATTCAGCTCGGCAAGCAGGACGTGGTCTTCGCCGGCGGCGGCGAGGAAGAGCACTGGACGCTGTCCTGCCTGTTCGATGCCATGGGTGCGCTGTCGACCAGTTACAATGATTCCCCCGAGACGGCATCACGCCCTTACGACGCCTCGCGCGATGGCTTCGTCATCGCCGGCGGCGGCGGCATGCTCGTTCTCGAGGAGCTGGAGCACGCCAAGGCACGCGGCGCCAAGATCTACGCCGAGATCGTGGGCTACGGCGCCACGTCCGACGGCTACGACATGGTCGCACCGTCCGGTGAAGGCGCCGCCCGCTGCATGCGCCAGGCCATGGCGACAGTGGACGGCCCCATCGACTACATCAACACCCATGGCACGTCCACGCCCGTAGGCGACATCGCCGAACTCAAGGCGATACGCGAAGTGTTCGGCGACACCACGCCGGCCATGAGCTCCACCAAGTCGCTGACCGGCCACTCGCTGGGGGCCACCGGCGTGCAGGAAACCATCTACTCGTTGTTGATGATGGAGCACGCCTTCATCGCCGCATCGGCCAACATCGACGAACTCGACGATGCCGCGCAGGGCTTCGATATCGTGAAAACGCGGCGCGACGACGCCGCCATCGAGCGCGTGCTGTCCAACAGCTTCGGGTTCGGCGGCACCAACGCCTGTCTGGTCCTGCAACGCTACCGGGACTGATCGGCGCCATACCGCTTGCGGTCGCGTAATGCCAAGGGGCGCCTCTCGAGAGGCGCCCCTTGCGTTTGATCATCCGCGGGATCTCGCCGCGTGGCCATCAAGCGGGAACCTTGGCAGCCTCCCCCTCGGCGGCGGGGCGCGGTACCGCCGATATCTCGGTGAGTTGCGCCTCGATCCAGTGCTCCACCTCGGCCAGCACGTCCTCGGTCGAGCGCCCCTGCGTCTCGATCGGCGCGCCCACGACCACATTCAGATGTCCCGGCTTCTTGACCCAATGCTTGCCCGGCCAGTGCTCGCCGGCGTTGTGAGCCACCGGGAGGACCGGCACGCCGGCGCGACAGGCGATCACCACGCCGCTCTTGTTGTAGCGCTTGCGCTGCCCCGGCGCCACACGAGTGCCTTCCGGGAAGATGAGCACCGAGAGCCCCTCCGACAACCGCTGCATGCCCTGCTCCAGTACCATGCGCATGGCCCGCGACGGCCGCGAGCGATCCAGCGCGATGGGCTTGATCAAGCGCAACCCCCACCCGAAGACCGGCAGATTGAGCAGCTCGCGCTTGAGCACCGTGCAGATGGGCACCTTGAGCAGTTGCAGAAACAGGGTTTCCCATTCGCTCTGGTGATTGGCCAGCACGACGCAAGGGCCTTCCGGCACGTTCTCGCGCCCCCTGACGTGGTAGCGGACCCCGCAGGCGATCGCGAACCAGCGCAGAATGAAGCGGTTATGCAGGTTGAGGAGTCGAAACCGCGAAAACAGCGGGACCAGGGGTGCGATCGGCAGCAGGCATAGGCCACTGACCAGCAAGGCCAGAAAATAACCGGCGTAGAACAACACGCTGCGCAGCACATTCATGTCGCCGCCTCCTTGTCGTGCAGCCGACACCAGTCGTCCAGCATCCGGCTCAGCTCGAGCCGCCATGGCTTCTGATGTATGCCGAAGGCATCCAGCACGCGACGGCAGTTGAGCACGCGCCGCAAGGGGTGATCATGGTGATGATGCAGGGCCTGCAAGGTCCCCAGCGTCAGGTCGCGCCCCTGGCGTTCCAGATGGGTGGCAAGCTGGGTACGCACCACGGAGGCGAAGGTATAGGGGCTGACCGGCTCGGTGCCCGCCAGATGGTAGGCTCCCCATGCCTCGGCCCCGCACCCTTGCTGCTGCAACATGCCGATCAGCGCCATGGCCACGGCGTCCGCCGAGGTCGGACACAGGATGACGTCCTCTGCGGCACGCACCGTCTCCCCGGCCAGCAGGGTGTCGATCAGCCCGGGAAGCCAGGCATGCGCGCCCTCGAGCGCGAACAAAGGTCCCAGACGCACGATGAGATGCCGCGGCAAGCGCTGACGGACGCTGTCGCCGGCCACGATCAAGCGCTTCAAGCTCTCGTCACGGGGCGCGGGCGTGACATGCTCGTCGAGCGTCCCATCGCCGCCGTCCTCGTACAGTTCGTCGGAGACGCACCACACCAGCGGCACGCCGTACTCGCGGCACAACTCGAGATTGGCCTCGACCGCATCGGCATGCGCCATGACCTCGGCGGGCGCCAGCCGCGCCGGGGCCGCCAGCGGGGGCACGATCAAGGCATCCGGCTTCGCCTCGGCCAGTATCCGAGCCGTGACCTGCGTCCCTTCGACGATGACCAACTCGGTATCCCGGCGCCGGTTCGCCTCGCGCGCCAGGGCGAGGCTCAAACAGTGTCCCGCATCCGCCAGCAACAGCTTCACGGTCTCTCCTCTCGCATGCTTGTCGTTTCGATTCGCCGGCAATGCCGTCGGCAGGGGCACATACTCGCCCATCGTCGCATTGTCTGTCATCCTCATTCCCGCCGACAGGACGCGCACGCCCGGCGCGTCGAGACATGACAAGGAGAACGCTCCATGACACTCGCCGTGCGCCAAGCGTGGGATGGCCGCGCTCAACTGGGTGAAGGCCCGCTCTGGTCCAGCGAACTGCAGGCCCTGGTATTCGTCGACATCCTCGGCGCCCGGCTGATGGCCTACATGCCCGACGACGACACCACGCACTGCTGGTCGCTCGAGGAAGCCTGCTGCTGGCTGGCCCCCCACCATGACGGCGGCTTCGTCGCCGGCCTGCGCTCGCGCCTGGTCCGCCTGCAACTGGATGAAGGCGGCCCACACGTGCTCGAGACCCTGGCGCATCCGGTCGCCGATCGCCCCGGACAACGCCTCAACGACGGCAAGGCCGATCCGGAAGGACGTCTATGGTTCGGCACCATGGATGACGCGGAACGCCACGCCAGCGGCGCCCTCTGGCGATTCGATGCCGGCGGCCTGCAGACACTCGACACGCCCTATACCGTGACCAACGGCCCCGCGATCAGCCCGGACGGCCAGACGCTGTACCATACGGACAGCCCCGCGCGCACCGTGTATGCCTTCACACGGCACACCGACGGCACCCTGAGCGACAAGCGGGTGCATCTGCGCTTCGGCGAGGCGGACGGCTATCCCGATGGCATGACCTGCGACACCGAGGGCGGCCTGTGGATCGCCCACTGGGACGGCGGCCGCGTGACACGCTTCCGGCCTGACGGCACGCGCGACCGGCACATCGAGGTGCCTGCCTCGCGCGTGACCTGCTGCACCTTCGGCGGCGACGACCTGTCACGCCTGTATGTTACCACCGCAGCCGTGGGCCGCGATAACGAACCCAAGGCAGGCTCACTGTTCGTGACCGAACCCGGCCTGCGTGGCATGCCTCCATGTGCGTATCGTCCCGCGCCCTGAGACACTCGCCACCATGCAAAACGCCACGCCGGCTGGCGTGGCGTTCAGGAGCGCGGCCTTCTCAGGCGGCGCTGTCCAACGGCTCGGCGGGCCCGAAGAACTCATGATGCCGCCGGCTGGCCGCGACACCGAGCGCGCTCAGCGCAGCCTCCATGTTGCGCATGAACCCCGCCGGCCCGACCAGGTAGCACTGGGCGTCGCGCGGCAGATAGCGCGACAGCAGGTTGGCGTCCACATGACCGCCGTGCGTCGGTGCATCTTCCGCCCGTGGCTGCGAATATACGGTGATCACCTCCAGCAACGCCGGGTAATCCGCCTCGAGTCGCGCCAGTTCGTCCGCGAAGGCATGCACCGCCCCATCGCGCGCGGCGTGCAGATAGACCACCCGGCGCCCGGCGGCGAGCGCCTGCCGTGCCAGCGGCACCATCGGGGTCTGGCCGACGCCCGCGCTGATCAACATCACCGGCGATGTGCCCTCGTCCAGCGTCAGATGGCCGGCCGGCGGCAACAGCTCCAGCGTATCGCCCTCGGCCAGGCGATCATGGAAATGGCGGCTGACCTTGCCCCCCTCCTCGCGCTTGATGGATACGCGGTAGGTCTCCCCGTCGGGCGAGGCTGACAGGCTATAGTGGCGATGCACGATCTCGCCGTCGATCGTCAGCTTGAAGCCGATGTATTGCCCAGGGCGATGCGCGGCGACGGGGCCGCCGTCCACCGGCGCCAGCACGAAGGAGGTGATCACGGCGCTTTCGGGGCGCTTGGCGGCGATACGGAAGGTCCGCGTACCTTCCCAGCCCCCCGGCTGCGCGGCGAAGTCGCGATAGCGGCGGGCTTCCTTCTCGATCAGCAAGCCCGCCAGTTCCTCGTATAGCGCCCCCCAGGCATCGGCGACCTCGTCCGTCACCGCATCGCCCAACACCTCGCCGATCGCCGCCATCAGGCATTCGCCGACGATCGGATAGTGCTCGGGCCGTATGCCCAGCGAGACATGCTTGTCGACGATGATGCCCAGCACTTCGTCGAGGCGCTGCGGCGTGTGGCGCAGCTGGACATAGCCGACGACGGCGCCCGCCAGGGCCCGGGGCTGTCCGCCCGTATGCTGATGAGTGGCGTTGAACAGCGTCTTCACTTCCGGATAGCGCGCGAACATCAGCGGATAGAAGCGCTGCGCGATGGCCTCGATGTGTTCGGCGACGACGGGCGTGGTGGCAGCAATGACGGATTCCTGGGCGGATGTAAGCATGACGACTCCTTGGATAAAGGTTCTGCACAAGATGCATTCCCTCTATCGCAAGCAGAGTGCCAAGCTGGCCCGGCGCGCCGCCACCGCGACATCGTGCCACGCCTTCGCCTTGCAGGCCTTGTCACAGGCGGGCTCATGTCCTGTCCACTCCGTCGCTGCCCGCCACCTCGGCTTGCCCCGGGCACGACAGATGTCAGAATGACATCGACAAAGCCTGTCCATGTGACACTATTCACCGAAAGAGTGTGAAAATGACAGCGTTTCTGCATACCCTGCGCGACTTGCTCGCCGACCTCAGCGCCGGCCATTCTCGTGACCCGCTCCCTGAACGCTGGGCCCGGCTCCTGGCGGCACTGGTCGGCAGCTACCCTGCCGATGCCAGCACGCTGATGGTCGCGCATGACGACGGCCTGCAGCCCGTCGCGGTGCTCGGGCTCGACGACGAGGTCCGCGGCCGGCGTTTCGCCCTGGACGCACACCCGCGCCTGGCTGCGATCGCCGCCCATCCCGGCGTGTGCCGTTTCCCTCTCGACTCGACGCTGCCCGATCCCTTCGATGGACTGCTCGATGACGCCTCGAGTCACGTGCACGACTGCATGGGGGTCGCCCTGCGCGACGGTGACCGCCTGCTCGGCATGCTGACGCTGGACGCACTGACGCCCGGTTGCCTGGCCGCCATCGATGACGACGAATTGCTCGCCGCGGCAGGCCTGATGGCGACCTGCCTGCGGCTCGCCCAGCAGCTCAGCGACACCCGCTCGCGTCTCAACCAGGCGCTCGACCAGACCTTCGATCATGACGCGCCTCGACACAGCGAGCCGGCCTGGCACAGTCCCGCCATGCGACAACTGGACGAGAGCCTGGCGCTGGTCGCGCCGACCGACATGAGCGTATTGCTCCACGGGGAGACGGGGGTCGGCAAGGAGCGGCTCGCCCGGCGAGTGCATGCGCTTTCCTCGCGCCGCAAAGGACCGCTGGTACGCGTCAACTGCGCGGCTCTGCCCGAGGCTCTGATCGAGAGCGAACTTTTCGGGCATCGGCGCGGCGCGTTTTCCGGTGCCGTACGCGATCATCGCGGCCACTTCGCCATGGCTCACGAAGGCACACTGATGCTCGATGAAATCGGGGAATTGCCGTTGACCATGCAGCCCAAGCTGTTACGCGTGCTGCAGGAGGGGGAGATTCAGCCGCTGGGCAGCGAAACGCCCCAGCGCGTCAACGTGCGGGTCATCGCGGTCACCAACCGTGCGCTCGACCAGGAGGTCGCCGCCGGACGCTTTCGGGAAGACCTCTATCACCGCCTGAGCGTCTTCCCCTTGCGTGTGCCGCCACTCTGCGAGCGTCGCGACGACGTACTGTTGCTGGCCGGGGGCTTTCTGGAGGACAACCGCATCCGCCTGGGGGTCGCCAACCTGCGCCTGGAGCCCGAGGCCGAGCGCGCCCTGCTGGCCTGGCACTGGCCAGGCAACATCCGCGAGCTGGAGCATACGCTGGGGCGTGCCGCGCTGCGCGCCTTCGGCGAGCGCCCCCGAGATACACGGCACGCGCGCCGCGATGCCGTGGTTCGCATCGCCACGCACCACCTGGAGCTGCCTTCGAGCGAGGCACCGATACCGCGTCCGGCGGACGCGAACGTCGTCACCGCGACCGAGGCAGCCCCTTCCATGCCATTACGCGAGGCAGTCGAGGCCTTCCAGCGTCAGCATATCGCCCGCGCGCTGGACACACACGACGGCAACTGGGCCGCCACCGCCCGTGCCTTGCGCACCGACAGCGGCAACCTGCATCGCCTGGCCAAACGTCTGGGACTCAAGCGCTAGACGATCGACTCAGAACGGAATCTCGTCGTCAAAGTCATCGAAGTTGCCCGGATTGGGAGCACCATAATTGTCCTGCTGCCCGCCCTGTTGCGGCGGCTGCTGCTGGGGACGCTGCTGCGGCGGCGGACCGCCCTGAGGCTGACCGTAGCCGCCTCCCTGCTGGGGCGCGCCACCGGGCTGGCCCATGCCTTGCTGAGGCGCGCCTTGCGAGGGCTGGGCGTAGTCGCCTCCCTGTCCACTGCGCGAATCGAGCATCTGCATGTCATTGGCGACGATTTCGGTGGAATAGCGATCCTGACCGTCCTGCCCCTGCCACTTGCGCGTCTGCAGGCGGCCTTCGATATAGATGCGCGAGCCTTTCTTCACGTACTGCTGGGCGATTTCCGCCAGCTTGTTGAACATCACCACCGTGTGCCATTCGGTACGCTCCTGACGCTGACCGCTCTGGCGGTCGGTCCACGAGTCGGTGGTCGCGATACGCAGATTGCATACCGGGTTGCCGGAGGGAAGAAAGCGAACTTCCGGGTCCTGACCGAGGTTGCCGATCAGAATGACCTTGTTGACGCCGCGAGCCATGTGAGTCTCCTTGAAATAGTTAAGCGCCCGTCGTCAGGCGCGCTTGTGATCCGGTTCGGTACCCAGAACGCGGGCCAGCGCCTCCGCGTCCAGCCGCTGCCGGTCGACCTTGAGGTAGGCGACACGCTCGTCGGGCACTACCATGACATCCTCGACACCGGCCACGGCGGCGAAGCGGTCCATCAGTGTATCCACTGTGCCCAGGGAGCGCTCGTCCAGGGCGACGATCTCGCTCGAGAGATGGCGGGGTGCCGGCATCTTCCAGACAATCGCCAACCATACCGCACCCAGCAGGGCGGCGCCCAGAAAGACGGCACTCAGCCCGTAGTGCTGCGAGAGGAAACCGCCCGCGGTGCCGCCCAGGAACGCCCCCAGGAACTGGCTGGTGGAGTACACGCCCATCGCCGTGCCCTTGGCACCCGCCGGTGCCAGCTTGCTGATCATCGACGGCAGCGTCGCCTCGAGCAGGTTGAATGCCACGAAGAAGCCCCAGAGCAGGGCAAACAGGCTCCAGCGGCCGTCGGAAAACTCCACCAGCCCGGCCAGACAGAGGGTCAGCCAGGCCACTGCCCCGAGAAAGGTGGGTTTCATCTTGCGGTATTTCTCGGCCACGATCACCAGCGGAACCATGCCCACGAAGGCCAGTGCCATGATCGGCAAATAGACCCAGCCATGGTGTGCCGGGGCGATGCCCAGGGCTTCCAGCCGGAAGGGCACGGCCACGAAGCAGGCGGTGAGAATGGCATGCAGTGCGAAAATCGAGAAATCCAGCCGCAGCAGATCATGCCGCGCGAGCATCGCGCGCAACTGCGTGCGATCGAGTCCGACGTCACGGTGTGCCATCAAGCGTGGCGCCCGCGGCACCAGACGCCACAGCACCAGCAGACCGACCACCGCCAGCACGGCCGTGAACCAGAACACGCCGGCCAGGCCGAAAGGGTCGGCGACCAGGGGACCCACGACCATCGCCACGCCGAAGGCGATACCGATGGACAGCCCGATGGTCGCCATCGCCGCCGTGCGGACTTCCTCCCGCGTCTGGTCGGCGAGCAACGCCATGATCGCACCGGCGACCGCGCCGCTGCCTTGCAGACAGCGGCCGGCGATGACCCAGCCGATCGAGGTCGCCTGCGCCGCGATCACGCTGCCCAGCAGAAACAGGAGCAATCCCACGCTGATGATGAGCTTGCGGCCGAAGCGATCCGACATGAGCCCGAAGGGAATCTGCAGAATCGCCTGCGTCAGACCGTAACCGCCCAACGCCATGCCCACCAGCAGGGGCGTGGCGCCATCCAGGTCCTCGGCATAGACCGCCAGGACCGGTAATACCATGAACAGACCGAGCATGCGCGTGGCGTATAAGCTGGCGAGGCCGAAAATGGCGCGCCGCTCGGTACGAAGTAGAGATGAAGACATGATTGAGTCGCGTCGTTGAGGAAAAGAAACGTTCGATACCGAAATCGGTCCGAAGGGCTCGCAGGAGCGGACCGTGACGAACAGACAAGCCGGCGCATCGCGAGTGGGGAGGCGCCTTTCATGCGCATTTTACCGACTGCGTCCCCGTCAAGGAAAGGACGCGCTTTGCCCGGACTCCGTTGCACGCTCTATAATCGATCCTTTGACCGCGCCACCGCCACGGCGCAACCGGCACGAGGTGGGCATGGACAGAATTCTGGTCAGGGGTGCGCGCACCCACAACTTGCAGAACATCGACGTCGAACTTCCGCGTAACAAGCTGATCGTCGTGACCGGCTTGTCCGGTTCCGGCAAATCGTCGTTGGCCTTCGACACCCTCTACGCCGAGGGACAACGGCGCTACGTGGAATCGCTCTCCACTTACGCCCGCCAATTCCTGTCGATGATGGAAAAGCCCGATGTCGACCACATCGAAGGGCTGTCGCCGGCGATTTCCATCGAACAGAAGTCGACCTCGCACAACCCGCGCTCGACCGTGGGCACGATCACCGAGATCTACGACTATCTTCGCCTGCTCTACGCACGCGCCGGGACGCCGCGCTGTCCCGAGCACGGCATCGACCTCGAGGCACAGACCGTCTCGCAAATGGTCGACCAGGTGCTGGCGCTGCCCGAGGGCAGCAAGCTGATGTTGCTGGCACCGGTGGTCAGCGGGCGCAAGGGCGAGCACCAGCAACTGCTGACCGAGCTGCGCGCTCAGGGTTATGTCCGCGCCATGGCCGATGGCCAGGCCGTCGAGCTCGACGAGCTCGGACCGCTCGAGAAGAACAAGAAGCACGACATCAGCGTGGTGGTCGACCGCGTCAAGGTCCGCGACGGACTCGCTCAGCGTCTTGCCGAGTCCTTCGAGACCGCGCTCGGTCTGGCCGACGGTATCGCCGTCGTCCATGACATGGACGGCGAACGCGACGACATCGTGTTCTCGGCACGCTTCGCCTGCCCGGTATGCGGCTATTCGATCGCCGAGCTCGAGCCGCGGCTGTTCTCGTTCAACAATCCCGCCGGCGCCTGCCCGACCTGCGACGGCCTCGGCGTGCGTCAGTACTTCGATCCCGACAAGCTGATCAGCCATCCCGAACTGTCTCTGGCAGAAGGTGCCATCAAGGGCTGGGACCGGCGCAGCGTGTATTACTTCAACCAGCTGCAGGCAGTCGCCGAGCATTATCGCTTCAAGCTCGAGACCCCATGGCAGGATCTCGCGCGGCACGAGCGCGAGGTGGTGCTGCGCGGCAGCGGTCATGACCAGATCACCTTCAGCTACGTCAACGACCGGGGCCGCAAGGTCACCCGCGAGCATGCTTTCGAGGGTGTCCTGCCCAACATGGAACGGCGCTATCGCGAAACCGAATCGAGCATGGTGCGCGAAGACCTGGCCAAGTACCTGGCCGTGCAGCCCTGTCCCTCCTGCGAGGGGACTCGGTTGCGCAAGGAGGCGCGCCATGTCTATGTCGACGGCCGCCCGCTGCCCGAGGTGGCACACCTGCCGATCGGCGAGGCCTGGCAGTATTTCGCGACACTCGAGCTGTCGGGACGCAAGGGCGAGATCGCCGTCAAGATCGTGCACGAGATCCACTCACGGCTGGAATTCCTGGTCAATGTGGGGCTCGACTACCTGACCCTGGAACGCAGTGCCGACACCCTGTCGGGGGGCGAAGCCCAGCGCATTCGCCTGGCCAGTCAGATCGGTGCGGGCCTGGTCGGGGTCATGTACATTCTCGACGAGCCGTCCATCGGTCTTCATCAGCGCGATAACGACCGCCTGCTCAAGACGCTCGAACGCCTGCGCGACCTGGGCAACACGGTCATCGTCGTCGAGCACGACGAAGACGCCATCCGTGCCGCCGACCATGTGCTCGACATCGGGCCCGGGGCCGGCGTGCACGGGGGACGCATCGTCGCACAGGGCACGCCCCAGCAGATCGAGCAGAGCGAGGAATCGCTGACCGGCCAGTACCTCTCCGACCAGCGGCGCATCGAGATCCCGCCCCATCGGATCCCGGGCAATCCGGAAAAGATGCTGCGACTCACCGGCGCCAACGGCAACAACCTGCAGAACGTGACGCTCGAACTGCCCCTGGGGCTGTTCGTCTGCGTCACCGGCGTGTCGGGCTCGGGCAAGTCGACACTGATCAACTCCACGTTGATGCCGGTAGCCACCCGCGAACTCAATCGCGCCACGTCACTGACACCCGCCCCCTACCGGCACATCGAGGGGCTGGATCTGCTCGACAAGGTCATCGACATCGACCAGAGTCCGATCGGGCGTACGCCGCGGTCCAACCCGGCCACCTATACCGGCATCTTCACGCCCATACGCGAGCTCTTCGCAGGCACCCAGGAAGCACGCTCGCGCGGCTACAAGCCGGGGCGTTTCAGCTTCAACGTCAAGGGCGGGCGCTGCGAAGCCTGCCAGGGCGAGGGCATGATCAAGGTCGAGATGCACTTCCTGCCCGACATCTACGTGCCCTGCGACGTGTGCCAGGGAAAACGCTACAACCGCGAGACGCTGGAGATCCACTACAAGGGCAAGAACATCCACGAGGTACTCGAGATGACCATCGAGGAGGCCCTGGAATTCTTCAGCCCGGTCCCGGCGATCGCCCGGCGCCTGCAGACGTTGATGGACGTGGGCTTGTCCTACGTTCGCCTTGGGCAGAGCGCGACCACGCTTTCCGGCGGCGAAGCGCAGCGCGTCAAGCTCGCCCGCGAGCTCGCCAAGCGCGACACCGGCAAGACGCTCTACATTCTCGACGAGCCCACCACCGGGCTGCATTTCGAGGATATTCGGCAACTGCTGGGGGTCCTGCACCGCCTGCGCGACCATGGCAATACCGTCGTGGTCATCGAACACAACCTCGATGTCATCAAGACGGCGGACTGGTTGATCGACCTTGGCCCCGAGGGAGGCTCAGGCGGTGGCCGCATCATTGCCGAGGGCACCCCGGAACAGGTGGCCAAGCTCGAGCAGTCCCACACCGGGCGCTTTCTCAAGCCCTTGCTGGACAAGCGCACGGCGCCAGCGAACAAGGCACGCACCCCAAGCACGCTCGAGACCTGAACGCTGCACGCTTTCGACAGGCATAAAAAAACCGGCCCATGGGGCCGGTTTTCTCGTGCCGAGATGGCAAAGCCTGGCGAAGATTACTCTTCGGCGGCTTCTTCGACGACCGGACGGTCGACCAGCTCGACATAAGCCATCGGCGCATTGTCACCAGCGCGGAAACCGCACTTGAGAATACGCACATAGCCGCCCGGACGCTCGACGTAACGCGGGCCCAGCTCATTGAAGAGCTTGCCGACCGCTTCCTTCGAGCGGGTACGGTTGAAGGCCAGACGGCGGTTGGCGACGCTGTCCTGCTTGGCCAGGGTGATCAGCGGCTCGATATGACGACGCAGTTCCTTGGCCTTGGGCAGGGTAGTCTTGATGACTTCGTGCTCGACCAGCGACACGCACATGTTCTTGAACATGGCATGGCGATGCGAGCTCGTACGATTGAGGTGACGACCACTCTTACGATGACGCATGGTTGAAATTCCTTACCAAACTGGGACTCGAGTCGGCACTCACGCAGAGGCCTTGTCGTCCTTCAGGCTCGCCGGCGGCCAATTTTCCAGCCGCATGCCGAGGGAAAGACCGCGCGCTGCCAGAACGTCCTTGATTTCATTCAAGGATTTCTTGCCGAGGTTCGGGGTCTTCAACAGCTCCACTTCGGTACGCTGAATCAGATCACCGATATAATAGATATTCTCGGCCTTCAGGCAGTTGGCGCTGCGGACGGTCAACTCGAGATCGTCTACGGGGCGCAGCAGAATCGGATCGATCTGATCCTCTTCTTCTTCGACTTCCTGTTCCTTATCGGCTTCGAGGTCGACGAACGCGGCCAGCTGCTCTTGCAGGATGGTCGCACTGCGGCGAATCGCTTCTTCCGGGTCCAGGGTGCCGTCGGTTTCCAAGTCGATAATCAGCTTATCGAGGTCGGTACGCTGCTCGACACGCGCGGCTTCCACGGAGTAGGACACACGACGTACCGGGCTGAAGGTCGCATCCAACTGGAGGCGGCCGATCGCACGCGATTCGTCTTCCTCGGAAGCACGGGTATCCGCCGGCTCGTAGCCACGACCGCGAACCACCTTGAGCTGCATTTTCAGCTCGCCGCTGTCGTTGAGGTGCGCGATGACGTGATCCGGGTTGACGATTTCGACGTCATGATCGACGGCGATATCGCCAGCGGTGACCACGCTCGGCCCCTGCTTGCTCAGCGCCAGAACCACCTCGTCACGGTTACCGTGCATCTTGACGGCAACGTCCTTGAGGTTCAGGAGAATCTCGATGACGTCCTCTTGGACGCCCTCGATGGCGCTGTACTCGTGCAGAACGCCCTCAATCTCCGCTTCCACAACGGCGCAACCGGGCATGGAAGACAGCAGGATGCGACGCAGAGCATTCCCCAGGGTATGGCCGAAACCACGCTCGAACGGCTCGAGCACGATCTTCGCATGATTCGCGTTGATCTCTTCGACCTTGATGTCGCGAGGACGGAGAAACTCTGTCACTGAACGCTGCATAAGAACACCTTTCAGGCTGCCAAACGGATACTCGGTACTCGAAACCAGGCCCTGGCATGGGGCCTGGCGGCATCGCGCAATGGCTGCACGATTACTTCGAGTACAGCTCGACGATCAGGTTTTCGTTGATGTCGGCAGACAGGTCGCCGCGTTCCGGGACAGCCTTGAAAGTGCCTTCCATCTTCTTGGAGTCGACGTCGATCCAAGCCACATCGCCACGGTTGGCGGCGATCCCCAGGGCATTTTGAATACGCGCCTGGTTCTTGGCCTTTTCACGAACGGACACCACGTCACCGGGCTTGACCTGATAGGAAGCCACGTTGACGGTACGGCCATTCACGGCAATTGCCTTGTGGCTGACCAGCTGACGCGCTTCGGAGCGCGTTGAGCCGAAGCCCATACGGTAGACGACATTGTCCAGTCGGGATTCGAGAAGCTGCAGCAACAACTCACCGGTCGCGCCCTTGAGACGAGCGGCTTCCTTGTAGTAGTTGCGGAACTGCTTCTCGAGTACGCCATACATGCGGCGCACTTTCTGCTTCTCGCGAAGCTGCAAGCCGTAGTCGGAAAGACGCTGACGGCGCTGGCCGTGGACACCCGGGATCTGCTCGGATTTGCACTTTTTCTCGAAGGGAGTGACACCGCTCTTCAGGAAGAGGTCGGTGCCTTCACGACGAGACAGTTTGCACTTCGGTCCAATATAACGTGCCATGAATCTGTCTCCTTAAACGCGGCGTTTCTTCGGCGGACGGCAGCCGTTATGGGGAACGGGCGTCGCGTCGGTGATGCTCTGCACACGGAAACCCGCGGCATTGAGCGCACGCACGGCGGATTCACGGCCGGGACCGGGGCCCTTGACCAGCACGTCGACGTTTTTCACACCATACTCGGCTGCAGCGGTCGCTGCACGTTCGCTTGCCACTTGAGCAGCGAACGGGGTGCTCTTGCGAGAACCACGAAAACCCGAACCACCGGCAGTCGCCCAGGAAAGGGCGTTGCCCTGGCGGTCTGTGATCGTCACGATCGTGTTGTTAAAAGAGGCATGGATGTGGGCAACCGCATCCACTACCTGCTTTTTCACCTTTTTACGGTTACTACGCGGGTTAGCCATGTTGATGTCTATTCCTGTCTTAACGCCAGAACGTGCGTGTTATTTGCGAATCGGCTTACGCGGACCCTTGCGGGTACGCGCGTTGGTCTTGGTACGCTGACCACGCAGCGGAAGACCACGACGATGGCGCAGACCACGATAGCAACCCAGGTCCATGAGACGCTTGATGTTCAGCGTCGTGTCACGGCGAAGGTCGCCTTCAACGGTATACTTGCCGACTTCGTTACGCAGGGTATCCACCTCTTCGGCGGAGAGATCCTGTACTTTCGCGGTCGGCGCGATGCCGGTAGCGGCGCAGATTTCCTGCGCACGTGTGCGGCCAATCCCGAAGATGTAGGTCAGCGAGATCGCCGCATGCTTGTTGTCCGGGATATTGACGCCTGCAATACGGGCCATCAGCTTACTCCGAATGTTGAGCGGCTTGCTCGTTTAGTCGTCCATAAAGGGCGCAATAGCATACCCCTTTGTCTCCGGGGAGACAAGGGGTACACCTACACCCGCTTTTAATTCAGCGCGGGCTCAGCCCTGACGCTGTTTATGCCGCGGCTCGGTACAGATGACACGAATCGCGCCATTGCGCCGAATGATCTTGCAGTTACGGCACATTTTCTTGACGGAAGCTCGAACTTTCATCGTTCTCTCCAAAAAACCTAGCGGGGCTCGTTTAGCGCAGGATGCCGCCGCTGCCATAGCCTTTCAGGTTGGACTTTTTCATCACCGACTCATACTGATTGGACATCAGGTGCGACTGCACCTGGGCCATGAAGTCCATGACCACCACCACGACGATGAGCAATGAAGTGCCGCCGAAATAGAAGGGCACTTGCCATGCCACCACGAGGAACTGAGGCATCAGGGAGACTGCAGTGATGTACAAGGCGCCGAAAAGCGTCAGACGCGTCATGACCTTATCGACATAGCGGGCCGTCTGCTCGCCCGGGCGAATACCCGGCAGGAATGCACCTGACTTCTTGAGGTTGTCGGCCACATCCTTGGGGTTGAAGACCAACGCCGTGTAAAAGAAGCAGAAGAATAGCACCGCCGCGGCGAAAAGCAAGATGTACAACGGCTGACCCGGCCCCATCGCCTGGGAAACCGTCTGCAACCAGGCCATGTTCTGGCCTTCACCGACCCATTGGCCAATGGACGCGGGGAACAGCAGAATGCTGGAAGCGAAGATCGGCGGAATGACGCCGGCCATGTTCACCTTCAGCGGCAGATAGCTGCTCTGCCCGGCATACATCTTGTTGCCTACCTGACGACGCGGATAGTTCACCGTGATGCGACGCTGACCGCGCTCGATGAAGACCACGAAGGCCACGGTAGCGATCCCAAGCACTGCCAACGCCAGCAGCGGCAGGATATTCCAGGCCCCATCGTTGCGCGCCAGTGTAAACGACTGGCCGATGGCGCTGGGCAGGCCTGCGACGATACCCGCGAAGATAATAAGGGAAATGCCGTTGCCAATCCCCTTCTCGGTGATCTGCTCGCCCAGCCACATGAGGAACACAGCACCCGCGACGAACGTCACGATTGCGGTGAAGTAGAAGCTGAGATCGCCACTATAGGCGACACCCTGTCCGACCAGACCGACTGCCATGCCGGTCGCCTGGATCAATGCCAGCACCACCGTGCCGTAGCGCGTATACTGGTTGATCTTGCGCCGGCCAGCCTCACCTTCCTTCTTCAGCTGTTCCAGCTGAGGCGAGACCGCCGTCAGGAGCTGCATGATGATCGACGCGGAGATGTAAGGCATGATCCCCAGCGCGAAAATACTCATGCGCGACAGCGCACCACCCGAGAACATGTTGAACATGCCCAGGATGGTGCCCTGATTTTCCCTGAACAAGGCAGCGAGCTGGTCAGGATTGATGCCAGGCACCGGGATATGGGCACCGATGCGGTACACCACGATGGCGATGAACACGAAACGCAGACGCGCCCAAAGTTCACTCAGACCACTTCCACTGGCCGGCATGTTTCCTGACTTAGCCATTAGTCCTCTACCTTGCCACCGGCAGCTGCGATCGCGTCACGGGCACCCTTGGTGACCTTGAGACCACGGACCGTGACTGCTTTGTTCAGTTCACCGGAGAGAATCACCTTCGCGTACTGGGTGTTGTCCTTGAGCACGTTGGCCTTCTTCAGGCTTTCCAGGTCGACGATCTCGCCATCGACCTTGGCCAGCTCGGCCAGACGCACTTCTTCGGACACCAGTGACTTGGCGGAGGTAAAGCCGTACTTCGGCAGACGACGCTGCAACGGCATCTGACCGCCTTCGAAACCTGGCTTCACTGACCCACCGGAACGTGACTTCTGGCCTTTGTGGCCACGGCCACCGGTCTTGCCCAGACCGGAGCCGATACCACGACCGACGCGTTTCTCAGCGTGCTTGGAGCCCGGTGCCGGGCTCAGGTTATTGAGTTTCATGGATTACTCTCCCTCAACGCGCACAAGGTAGTTAACCTTGTTGACCATACCGCGTACGGCGGGGGTGTCTTCCAGCTCGACCGTATGACCGATGCGGCGCAAGCCAAGGCCACGCATGGTGGCTTTGTGCTTTTCCAGAATGCCGATGGTGCTACGCGTCTGGGTAACCTTGATCGTTGCTGATGCCATGATGCCTTACCCCGCGATCTCTTCGACGGACATACCACGCTTGGCGGCGATGTCCTCCGGAGACTGCATGGAGGCGAGACCTTTGATGGTCGCGCGCACCACGTTCACCGGGTTGGTGGAACCGTAGCACTTGGCGAGAACGTCATGGACGCCTGCCAATTCGAGCACGGAGCGCATGGCACCGCCAGCAATGATCCCGGTACCTTCGGACGCCGGCTGCATGAACACCTTGGAGGCACCGTGACGGGCCTTCACAGGATACTGCAGCGTGGCGCCACTGAGGCTGACCTTGACCATGTTGCGGCGGGCCTGGTCCATCGCCTTCTGGATCGCGACAGGCACTTCACGTGCCTTGCCCCGTCCGAAGCCGACGCGACCGCTGCCATCGCCAACGACGGTGAGTGCGGTGAAGCCGAAGATTCGACCACCTTTCACTACCTTGGCGACGCGGTTTACCTGCACGAGTTTCTCTTGCAGATCGCCGCCCTTCTGTTCGTTATTCGCCATCGTAAAACCCTTTAGAATTCCAGACCGCCTTCACGAGCGGCATCAGCCAGGGCCTTGACGCGACCGTGGTACTTAAACCCGGCACGGTCGAAAGCCACTTCGGTGATGCCCGCTTCCTTCGCGCGTTCGGCAATCAGGGCGCCCACCTTGGCGGCGGCGTCCGAGTTGCCCGTGGATCCTTCGCGCAGGCTCTTGTCGAGCGTGGATGCGCTGGCCAGAACCTGACCACCATCCGGCGAAATGATCTGCGCGTAGATGTGGCGCGGCGTACGGTTGACGCTCAAGCGAGACACGCCCTGCTCGCGAATCTTGGCGCGAGCGCGGCGGGCACGACGGAGACGAGCTTCTTTCTTCGCGTTCATAACCCTGCCTTACTTCTTCTTGGCTTCTTTGCGGCGGACTTCTTCGTCGCCATACCGAATTCCCTTGCCCTTGTAGGGTTCGGGCGGACGGAAGGCACGAATTTCCGCTGCGACCTGGCCGAGCTGCTGCTTGTCCGCGCTCTTCAGCACGATGGTGGTGTTCTTCGGCGTTTCCGCCGTCACACCTTCAGGCAGCTTGTACTCGACCGGGTGCGAGAAGCCTAGTGTCAGGTTGAGCGTGTTGCCGCTTGCTTGCGCGCGGTAACCGACACCGTTGATCTCCAGGGACTTGGTGAAGCCTTCGGAGACGCCGGTGACGATGTTCTGCACCAGCGCACGGGTGGTACCGACCATCGCCCAGCTCTTGGCAGACTCGCTCGGATTAAACGTCAGTTGGCCTTCTTCCTGGCCGATGGTGACATCGGAATGCACGGTCATGGAGAGCGTGCCCTGGCCACCTTTGACGGTCAGCTTGTTGGCTTCGAGTTTGACCTCGACGCCACTCGGCAGTTTCACCGGATATTTGGCTACGCGGGACATTCCAGACTCCTAGAATACGGTGCAGATGACTTCACCACCGACACCGGCCTGACGCGCCGCACGATCGGTCATCACGCCCTGGGAGGTGGTCACGATCGCGATACCCAGGCCATCCGCGACTTTCGGCAGCGCATCCTTGCCCTTGTAAGAGCGCAAGGACGGCTTTGAAAAGCGCTGGATGTGCTCGATGACCGGCTTCCCTTCGAAATACTTGAGGGTGACGGCCAGCTGGGGCTTGGCGCCTTCAGTGACGGTGAAGTCGTTGATATAGCCCTCTTGCTTCAATACGCGAGCCACCTCGGTCTTGAGGTTGGAGGACGGCATGGTGACCGTCTCCTTGGTGGCCATCTGCGCATTGCGGATACGGGTAAACATATCCGCTAGAGTATCTTGCATGCTCATTACGTTGCGCTCCTGATTCTCGCGTGGCTTACCAGCTGGACTTCTTGAGCCCAGGGACATCGCCACGCATGGCGGCTTCACGCAGTTTGTTGCGGCCCAAGCCAAACTTGTTGTAGAAGCCGTGCGGACGGCCGGTCACGCGGCAGCGATTGCGCTGGCGCACCGGGCTGGAGTCGCGCGGCAACTGCTGAAGTTTCAGCTGGGCGTCGAAGCGCTCTTCATCAGAAGCGTTCACGTCGTAGATGATGGCCTTGAGCTCGGCACGCTTGGCCGCGTACTTGTCTACCAGCTTTGCGCGCTTGAGCTCACGCTCAATCATGCTTTTCTTTGCCATGATCCCACCCTTATTTCTTGAACGGGAAGTTCAGCGCGCTCAGCAGCGCACGGCCTTCTTCATCGGTGTTGGCAGTAGTGGTGATAGTGACATCCAACCCGCGAATACGGTCAATCTTATCATATTCGAGCTCGGGAAAGATGATCTGCTCACGCACACCCATGGAGTAGTTGCCACGCCCGTCGAAGGACTTGGGGTTCAGACCACGAAAGTCACGAACACGCGGAATCGCGATGTTCACGAGACGATCGAGGAAGTCCCACATCCGCTCGCTTCGCAGGGTCACCTTGATGCCGATCGGCCAGCCTTCGCGGACCTTGAAGCCCGCGATGGACTTGCGCGCCTTGGTAATCACCGGGCGCTGGCCGGACAACTTCTCGAGATCGCCCATGGCATTGTCGATCAGCTTCTTGTCGCTGGTCGCATCGCCGATGCCCATGTTGAGGGTCACCTTGGTGATCCGAGGGATCTGCATCACGTTGGCGTAGCTGAACTGCTCTTGGAGCTGAGCTGCCACCTCGTTTTGATAACGTTCTTTCAAGTTCGCCATTTTGCTACCCGACTCGCGTTAGGCGTCGATCTGCTTTTGCGTCGACTTGTAGATACGTACCTTGGTACCGTCTTCCTGAATCTGGAAGCCGACGCGATCCGCCTTGCCGGTCTCCTGATTGAAGATGGCCACGTTGGACGCGTGAATCGGGGCCTCACGCTCGACGATACCCCCCTGCTTGCCTTGCATGGGGTTGGGCTTGGTGTGACGTTTAATCATGTTCACACCGGACACGACATAGCATCCGTCTTGCAGGACGCGCTTAATCGTGCCGCGCTTGCCCTTGTCCTTGCCGGCAATGACGATCACTTCGTCGTCACGTTTGATCTTACGCATATCCGCCTCGCTCCTCACAGCACTTCAGGCGCCAGGGAAATGATCTTCATGAACTTCTCGTTGCGAAGCTCACGCGTAACCGGCCCGAAGATACGGGTACCGATCGGCTGCTCGTTGGCGTTGTGCAACAGAACGGCCGCATTTCCATCGAAGCGGATCAGTGAACCGTCCGTACGACGGACACCACTCTTGGTACGTACAACAACGGCCTTGAGGACTTGGCCTTTTTTGACCTTGCCACGAGGAATTGCTTCCTTGACCGTTACTTTGATGACGTCGCCAACACGCGCGTAACGGCGGTGTGAACCGCCCAGCACCTTGATGCACTGCACCCGGCGCGCGCCGCTGTTGTCGGCGACATCCAGCATTGTCTGCGTCTGAATCATCGGTTTTCTCCAAACCTAAACTGACTGCACTGGTGAAAGGCTCTGGCCCGCTCAGCCCTTGGCCTGCTCGACCACCTCGACCAGCGTCCAGGCCTTCAACTTGGAGATCGGCCGGCATTCCTCGATGGAAACCGTATCGCCGACTCGCGCCTGGTTCGCCTCGTCATGGGCGTGCAGTTTGGTGGAGCGCTTCACGTACTTGTCGTAAATCGGATGCCGGACACGGCGCTCGATCTGAACGACGACGGACTTGTCCATCTTGTCGCTCACGACCTTGCCAGTCAGTGTACGGGCATTGTTTTCTTCAGCCATCTCAGTCACCTGCCTTCTCATTGAGCACAGTCTTAACGCGAGCGATATCGCGACGCACCTGCTTGAGCAGATGGGTCTGGCTCAGCTGACCGGTGGCCTTCTGCATGCGCAGGTTGAACTGCTCCCGTAGGAGCTCGAGCAGCTGCTGCTGAAGCGCTTCGACTGATTTTTCACGAATTTCCTGGGCTTTCATCACATCACCGTCCGTTTCACAAAGGTGGTGGAGACCGGGAACTTCTGGGCCGCCAGGTCGAATGCCTCACGAGCCAGTTCCTCGGAAACGCCTTCGATCTCGTAGAGCACCTTGCCGGGCTGGATTTGGGCGACCCAGTACTCGACGGAGCCCTTACCCTTACCCATACGGACTTCCAGCGGCTTCTCGGTAATCGGCTTGTCCGGGAAGACACGGATCCAGATCTTGCCGCCACGCTTGACGTGACGCGTGATGGCACGACGGCCAGCTTCGATCTGGCGAGCGGTGATACGGCCGCGACCGGTGGCTTTCAGGCCATATTCGCCGAAGCTCACCTTGCTTCCGCGATGCGCGAGGCCGCGGTTACGGCCCTTCTGCACCTTGCGGAATTTCGTACGCTTGGGTTGTAACATCGATTACTCTCCCCTTACCTGGAACCTTTCTTCTTGGGCGCCGGTGCCTGAGCCTGCTTCTGCTTGGCACGCACTTCCTCGATACCGCCGAGGATCTCACCCTTGAAGACCCACACTTTGACGCCGATAACGCCGTAGGTGGTATGCGCTTCGTAAGTGGCATAATCGATGTCGGCGCGCAGCGTATGCAGCGGCACGCGACCTTCGCGATACCATTCGGTACGCGCGATTTCCGCACCACCAAGACGCCCTGACAGCTGGATCTTGATGCCGCCAGCGCCCAGGCGCATGGCGTTCTGTACGGCGCGCTTCATGGCACGACGGAACATCACGCGGCGTTCGAGCTGGCCGCAGACGTTCTGCGCGACGAGCTGTGCGTCAAGCTCGGGCTTGCGCACCTCTTCGATGTTGACGTGAACCGGCACGCCCATCATCTCGGAGACATCGCGACGCAGGCGATCGACATCCTCGCCCTTCTTGCCAATCACGATGCCCGGACGGGCAGTGTGAATGGTGATGCGTGCGTTATTGGCTGGACGCTCGATGGTGATGTCGCTCACGGAGGCGTTCTTCAAACGCTGCTCCAGGAAACGACGCACTTCGAGGTCATTATTCAGCTTATCGGCATAAGCACCACGCTCAGCGTACCAGACGGAGCGGTGGTCCTTGACGATACCTAGCCGAATACCTGTCGGATTTACTTTCTGACCCATCTGGTCGACTCCTACTTCTCGGCTACCTTGACGGTGATGTGGCAAGTGCGCTTCAAAATGCGATCCGCACGGCCCTTGGCGCGAGGCTGGATGCGCTTGAGCGTCATGCCCTCATCGACGCAGATGGTCGAGACACGCAGCTCGTCGATGTCCATGCCATTGTTTTCTTCCGCATTCGCGATGGCGGACTGAAGCACTTTCTTGACCACCTTTGCCGCTTTCTTCGGCGAGTAGGCCAACACATCCAGTGCTTCGGCGACCGGCTTACCGCGCACCAGGTCAGCCACCAAACGGGCCTTCTGGGCGGATAAACGAGCGCCACGCAGCTTTGCTGTGACTTCCATCTCTCTAACCTCTCTGGCTTACCGTTTGGCTTTCTTGTCCGCCGCATGACCGCGGTAGGTGCGGGTGGCAGCGAATTCGCCCAGCTTGTGGCCAACCATTTCCTCGGAGACATGCACCGGGACATGTTGACGCCCGTTATGGACTGCAATGGTGAGCCCGACCATGTTCGGCAGGATCATGGAGCGACGCGACCAGGTCTTGATCGGTTTGCGGTCGCTCTTCTCCACTGCAGTCTCAACCTTCTTCAGCAGATGAAGGTCAATAAAGGGACCTTTCTTCAGTGAACGTGGCACAGCCGTTACCTCTTAATGTCTGTTACTTGGCCTTGCGGCGACGAACGATCAGCTTGTCGGTGCGCTTGTTCTTACGGGTCTTGTGGCCCTTGGTGGGGATACCCCACGGGCTCACCGGATGACGACCACCGCTAGTGCGGCCTTCACCACCACCATGCGGGTGATCCACCGGGTTCATCGCAACACCGCGAACCGTCGGACGCACGCCTCTCCAGCGCTTCGCACCGGCCTTGCCAAGTTGACGGAGGCTGTGCTCGGAATTGCCCACTTCACCCAGGGTGGCACGGCACTCCGCCAGGATCTTGCGCATCTCGCCGGAGCGCAGACGCACGGTGGCGTAGTTACCTTCACGTGCAACCAGCTGGGCGCTGGCACCGGCACTACGCGCGATCTGAGCACCCTTGCCGGGCTTCAGCTCGATGCAGTGCACGGTGGAACCCACCGGAATGTTGCGCAGCGGCAAGGCGTTACCGCGCTTGATGGCTGCGTTCACGCCGGATTCCAGGCTGTCGCCCACCTTCACGCCGCGGGGCGCGATGATGTAACGACGCTCGCCGTCCAGGTACTTGAGTAGCGCAATGTTGGCGCTACGGTTGGGGTCGTACTCGAGGCGCTCGACGGTGGCGGCAATGCCATCCTTGTTGCGCTTGAAGTCGACCACACGATAGTGCTGACGGTGCCCACCACCCACATGGCGCGTGGTGATGCGACCGTTATTGTTACGACCGCCGCTCTTGGACTTCTTCTCCAGCAGACCGTCATAAGGGCGGCCCTTGTGGAGTTCGTCGCTGACGACTTTGACGACGTGACGACGACCGGCGGACGTGGGTTTGGTCTTTACAACTGCCATGATCCGTACTCCTGCCTTACTCGGCGCCAGAGAAGTCTTCGAGAGTCTCGCCGGCCGCCAGTGTGACGTACGCCTTGCGATATCCCTTGCGCAGACCGAGACCGTGCTGCGTGCGCTTGGTCTTGCCCTTGACGTTCAAGACCTGCACGCCAGCTACCTTCTTTTCGAAGAGCGCTTCGACGGCCTTCTTGATCTCGGGCTTGGTCGCGTCCTGGGCCACCTTGAACACGTACTGGTTGTTTTCGGCGGCAAATGCGGCCTTCTCGGTCATGTGAGGCCCGAGCAGAACCTTGAATACGCGTTCCTGGTTCATCCCAGCTTCTCCTCGAATTTGCGCAGAGCGGAAACAGTGACCAGCACCTTGTCGAAGGCAACCAGGCTCACCGGATCGGCAGCCGCGACATCCACCACGTCGACGTAGGGAATGTTACGCGCGGCGAGAAACAGCTTTTCGTCGATGTCTTCGGTGACGATCAGCGCTTTCTCGAGATCCAGGTCCTTCAGCTTGGCAACCAGCTGCTTGGTCTTGGGGGCGTCCACCTCGAAGCTGTCAACGACGACCAGACGTTCCTGACGCACCAGCTCGGACAGAATCGAGCGCATGGCGGCGCGGTACATCTTGCGGTTGACTTTCTGGGTGTAATCCTGCGGGCGCGCCGCAAACGTCACGCCACCACTGCGCCACAGCGGCGAGCGGATGGTACCGGCGCGTGCACGACCGGTGCCTTTTTGACGCCACGGCTTCTTGCCGCCGCCACGCACTTCGGAGCGAGTCTTCTGAGCACGGGTACCCTGGCGGCCGGCTGCGAAATACGCCGTCACGACCTGGTGAACCAGCGACTCGTTGAACTCCTTACCAAAGGTAGCGTCGGACACTTCGACGGTGCCGGCATCAGCACCTGCGAGATTCAAATTCATCGGTCTCATACCCCTCAGCGAGCTTTGACGGCACTGCGTACGATGACTTCGCAGTCAGTCGCGCCCGGTACGGCGCCCTTGACCAGCAGCAGATTACGCTCGGCATCGACGCGCACGATTTCCAGGCTCTGGACTGTGACACGCTCGTTGCCCAGCTGACCGGCCATCTTCTTGCCCTTGAAGACGCGACCCGGCGTCTGGCATTGACCGATGGAGCCCGGTGCGCGGTGCGCGAGCGAGTTGCCGTGACCATTGTCTTGGGTACGGAAATTCCAGCGCTTGACGGCGCCCTGGAAGCCCTTGCCTTTAGAGGTACCAGTCACGTCGACTTTCTGACCGGCTTCAAAGAGGGATACGGTGATGTTGCCGCCCACTTCCGGAGCTTCTTCGCCTTCTGCGAGGCGGAACTCCATCAATGAACGACCGGCCTCGACACCTGACTTGGCATACTGGCCTGCGGCGGCCTTGGTCAGATGCTTGGCCTTGCGGGAACCCGAAGTCACCTGAACCGCGCTGTAGCCGTCGCTTTCGACGGTCTTGACGCGGGTCACGCGATTCGGCTCGACTTCGATAACGGTTACGGGCACGGAGGCGCCATTCTCGGTGAAGATGCGGGTCATGCCGCTCTTCTTACCGACCAAACCGATAGTCATGTTCAGTCTCCTATAGTGTACGGGGCTATCACCCGCTATGGCTGCCCTTTCCAGAGCATTCCACTAGCACATTGTGTGACGCCGTCCCGGCGTGGCGACTTGTGAAAGCCGCTAGTGACTAGTGTGGTTAGTCGAGCTTGATTTGCACGTCAACGCCAGCGGCGAGATCGAGCTTCATCAGCGCGTCTACGGTTTTTTCCGTGGGTTCGACAATGTCGAGCACACGCTTGTGAGTGCGAATCTCGTACTGATCGCGCGCATCTTTGTTGACGTGCGGCGAAATCAACACGGTATAGCGCTCGCGATTGGTCGGCAGCGGGATCGGACCACGGACCTGTGCACCAGTGCGCTTCGCGGTATCCACGATTTCTTGCGCGGACTGGTCAATCAGGCGATGGTCAAAGGCCTTCAACCGAATGCGAATCTTCTGGTTCTGCATTAGCCTTAAACTCCAATGGATGTCGACGGCGCGAGCCGTCTACCCACGCATTCAAAGGATGCGCATTATAGGCAGGCTGACAGTGACTGTCAAACATGCACAGAAAGGGGGCTCCTCAAAGGAGCCCCCTTCGATCATCGAAGGGCGAAACCCTTACTGGACGATCTTGGCGACGACACCGGCGCCTACGGTACGACCGCCTTCGCGAACAGCGAAGCGCAGGCCGTCTTCCATGGCGATCGGCGCGATCAGGGTCACGGTCATCTTGACGTTGTCGCCCGGCATGACCATTTCGACGCCTTCCGGCAGCTCGCAGGTACCGGTCACGTCAGTGGTCCGGAAGTAGAACTGCGGACGATAGCCCTTGAAGAACGGCGTATGACGACCGCCTTCTTCCTTGGACAGCACATAGACTTCGGCTTCGAAGACAGTGTGCGGCGTGATGGTGCCCGGCTTGGCCAGCACCTGGCCACGCTCGACGTCGTCACGCTTGGTGCCGCGCAGCAGCGCGCCGATGTTCTCGCCGGCACGACCTTCGTCGAGCAGCTTGCGGAACATCTCGACACCGGTAACGGTCGTCTTGGCAGTGTCCTTGAGACCCACGATCTCGACTTCTTCGCCAGACTTGACGATACCGCGCTCGACACGACCGGTCACGACGGTACCGCGGCCGGAGATCGAGAACACGTCTTCGATCGGCATCAGGAACGGCTGGTCGATGGCACGCTCCGGCTCCGGGATGTAGGCATCCAGGGCCTTGATCAGGTTGGCGACGGCAGTGGTACCCATGCCGTTGTCGTCCTTGCCTTCCAGCGCCATCAGCGCGGAACCGGTGATGATCGGGCAGTCGTCGCCCGGGAAGTCGTACTCGTTGAGGAGTTCACGAACTTCCATTTCGACCAGCTCGAGGAGCTCTTCGTCGTCGACCATGTCGGCCTTGTTCAGGAACACGACGATGGTCGGAACGCCGACCTGGCGAGACAGCAGGATGTGCTCGCGAGTCTGCGGCATGGGGCCGTCAGCTGCGGAACAGACCAGAATGGCGCCATCCATCTGAGCGGCACCGGTGATCATGTTCTTGACGTAGTCGGCGTGCCCCGGGCAGTCGACGTGCGCGTAGTGGCGCTCTTCGGACTGGTACTCGACGTGAGCGGTGGCGATGGTGATACCGCGCTCACGCTCTTCCGGTGCGTTGTCGATGGTGTCGAATTCGCGCCAGTCGCCGCCGAAGACCTCCGCGGAAACGCGAGTCAGTGCCGCAGTCAGCGTGGTCTTGCCATGGTCGACGTGACCGATGGTGCCAACGTTGATGTGCGCTTTATTACGTTCAAACTTTTCCTTAGCCACTGCTATAACCTCTTTACGTTAGCTAACGGTTAACCATTCTGGTTGATGACGGCTTCAACGACGCTGGAGGGCGCCTCTTCGTAATCCGCAAACTCCATAGTGTAGCTTGCGCGGCCCTGGGTCTGAGAACGCAAATCGGTCGCGTAACCGAACATCTCAGCCAGCGGTACCGTGGCGCGAATGATCTTGCCGGACGGCGAGTCATCCATGCCCTGAACGAGGCCACGGCGGCGGTTAAGGTCACCCATGACATCCCCCATGAACTCTTCGGGAGTCACGACCTCGACCTTCATCACCGGCTCCAGCAGCACGGCCTTGGCCTTCGGTGCGCCTTCCTTGATCGCCATGGAAGAGGCAACCTTGAACGCAGTCTCGTTCGAGTCCACGTCATGGTAGGAACCATCGAACAGCGTGACCTTGACGTCAATCATCGGGTAACCCGCGATGACCCCGTTCTGCAGCTGCTCATAGGCCCCTTTCTCGACGGCCGGCACGTATTCCTTGGGAACCACGCCGCCGACGATTTCGGAGGCGAACTTGAAGGTCATGTCTTCATCTTCGCCTTTGTCTTCGGCCGTCAGCGGTTCAATGCGCAGCAGCACGTGACCGTACTGGCCGCGACCGCCCGACTGACGCACGAACTTGCCTTCCTGCTCGACACTGGCGCGAATCGTCTCACGGTAGGCCACCTGCGGCTTACCGATGTTGGCATCGACCTTGAACTCGCGACGCAGGCGATCGACGATGATGTCGAGGTGCAGCTCGCCCATGCCGGAGATGATCGTCTGGCCGGTTTCCTCGTCGGTCTTGACGCGGAAGGACGGGTCTTCCTGGGCCAGCTTGCCCAGCGCAGTCCCCATCTTCTCCTGGTCGGGCTTGGACTTCGGCTCGACGGCGACCGAGATCACCGGATCCGGGAACTCCATGCGCTCGAGAATGATCTTGTCATTCAGGTCGCACAGGGTATCACCGGTGGTGACGTCCTTGAGCCCGATGCAGGCGGCGATATCGCCAGCGTAGACTTCCTTGATCTCTTCACGTGAATTGGAGTGCATCTGGACGATACGGCCCACGCGCTCCTTCTTGCTCTTCACGGAGTTGAAGATGCTGTCGCCGGACTTGAGCACGCCCGAGTAGACGCGAATGAACGTCAGCGTCCCCACGAACGGGTCGGTAGCGATCTTGAAGGCCAGAGCGGCAAAGGGGGCACTGTCGTCAGCTTCACGCGTGGCGATGGTGCCGTCCTTGTCGTCAAGCTCACCTTCGATGGCCTTGACCTCGGTGGGCGACGGCATGTATTCGATCACGCCGTCGAGCACTGCCTGCACGCCCTTGTTCTTGAACGCACTACCGCACGTCACCAGAACGATTTCGTTGTCCAGGGTGCGGCGACGCAAGCCAGCCTTGATGTCCGCCTCGGAGAGGTCACCCTCTTCGAGATACTTGTCCATCAACTCTTCGGACGCCTCGGCCGCGGCCTCGACCATCTGCTCGCGATACTTCGCGGCGGATTCCTTGAGCTCGTCGGGAATCTCGACCAGCTCGTAGTTCATGCCGTGATTGGCCTCGTCCCAGAGGATCCCCTTCATCTGGATCAGGTCGATGACACCTTTGAAGTCATCTTCCGCGCCCCAGTTGATCTGGATCGGGACGGTGTTCGCGCCCAGCTTCTGCTTGAGCTGGTCGAGCACCATGAAGTAGTCGGCACCGGCGCGGTCCATCTTGTTGACGAACACCATGCGCGGCACTTCGTACTTGTTGGCCTGACGCCAGACGGTCTCGGTCTGCGGCTGAACGCCCGAGGAACCACACAGCACGACGACGGCACCGTCGAGAACACGCAGTGAACGTTCGACCTCGATGGTGAAGTCAACGTGTCCCGGCGTATCGATGATGTTGATACGGTGCTCGTCGAACTGCTTGTTCATGCCCTGCCAGAAGCAGGTGGTTGCCGCAGAGGTGATCGTGATGCCACGCTCCTGCTCCTGCTCCATCCAGTCCATGGTGGCGGCACCATCATGGACCTCGCCGACCTTGTGGGAGAGGCCAGTGTAGAACAGGACACGCTCGGTAGTGGTGGTCTTCCCGGCGTCGACGTGTGCCACGATACCGATATTGCGGTAACGCTTAAGCGGAGTCTTGCGTGCCACGTTGGAATACCCCGTTGGTTAGAAGCGGTAGTGAGAGAAGGCTTTGTTGGCATCTGCCATGCGATGCACGTCTTCACGCTTCTTCACAGCAGCACCCTTGCCTTCGGCGGCGTCCAGCATTTCGCCAGCGAGGCGCTGCACCATGGTCTTCTCACCACGGCTGCGCGCCGCATCCACCAGCCAACGCATGGCCAGCGCCTGACGGCGTGAGGGACGAACCTCCACGGGCACCTGATAGGTCGCACCGCCGACACGGCGGGACTTGACCTCGACCATCGGCTGGATGGTTTCCAGCGCCTTGTCGAAGATCTCCAGCGGCTCATCCTTACTACGCTCGGCAACCTTGTCCAGCGCACCGTAAACGATACGCTCAGCTACAGACTTCTTGCCGCTGACCATCAGGTGGTTCATGAACTTCGCCAGGCGCTCACTTCCGAATTTCGGATCCGGCAGAATTTCGCGCTTGGCTACAACTTTTCTTCTAGGCATGATAAGCCCTCGTTTCGAAGGGTCCTTCAGGTAAACTCGAGACGACGCATCGCGCGCTCGACCTTACTCTTATCAGACCGACAACAGATGGATTCCCGACCGCCTTACGCTCAAGACTTGGGACGCTTGGTACCGTACTTGGAACGGCCCTGACGACGGTTCTGAACACCCGAGGTATCCAGAGCACCACGCACGGTGTGATAACGCACACCCGGCAAGTCCTTTACGCGACCGCCGCGAATCAGGACCACGGAGTGCTCCTGAAGGTTGTGGCCTTCACCGCCGATGTAGGAAGCCACTTCGTAGCCGTTGGTCAGGCGCACACGGCAAACCTTACGCAACGCCGAGTTCGGCTTCTTCGGGGTAGTAGTGTAGACGCGGGTGCAGACCCCACGCTTTTGCGGGCAAGACTGCAGCGCCGGCACGTCGCTCTTGGCGACCGGGCGCTTGCGCGGCTTGCGCACGAGCTGATTGATCGTTGCCATATCTGTAGCTGACTCCAGTGGTTGCCAAACCTTTCAACAATGCGACAGGACGCACCCACCCCACTGTTAAAGGCTGCGCATTCTAATGTCTGGCGGGGAGCCGCGTCAAGTCCGGCGCCGCGTGGGCGCCGGTCCTGGCGGCGTCACACCTAGAGGTCGTCGTCCTCGGCATCCAACGCGGTAAGCTGGGCACCCAGCTCCTGTTCGACGTCGAAGGCCGACGGGTTGGCCGTGCTCTCGGGATCCTCGCGCCGGCGGCGGCGTTCGGCATGGTGGGCCAGGCCCGTGCCGGCCGGCACCAGGCGACCCACCACGACGTTCTCCTTGAGACCGCGCAGATAATCGCGCTTGCCGGTGACGGCGGCCTCGGTGAGCACGCGCGTGGTCTCCTGGAACGAAGCCGCGGAGATGAACGACTCGGTGGCCAGGCTTGCCTTGGTGATACCCAGCAGCAGCCGGTCGTACTTGGCCGGAAACTTGTCTTCCTGAGCCAGGCGCTGGTTCTCCTCGAGCACGCGGACGAACTCCACCTGATCACCCGTGATGAAGGAAGAATCCCCGGAATCGGTGATTTCTACCTTGCGCAGCATCTGGCGCACGATGACCTCGATGTGCTTGTCATCGATCACCACGCCCTGCAGACGATAGACGTCCTGAATCTCGGCGGTGATGTACTTGGCCAGCTCGGCCACGCCCAGCAGACGCAGGATGTCGTGCGGGTTGCTGGGACCATCGGAGATGACCTCGCCCTTCTCGACGGTCTCGCCCTCGAACACCCCGATCTGACGCCATTTGGGGATCAGCATCTCGAGCGGATCGCCCTCTTCCGGGGTGATCGTCAGACGACGCTTGCCCTTGGTTTCCTTGCCGAAGCTGATGGTACCTGTGACCTCGGCGAGGATGGCCGGTTCCTTGGGCTTGCGCGCCTCGAACAGATCCGCGACACGCGGGAGACCCCCGGTGATGTCCTTGTTGCCGGACGCTTCCACCGGGATGCGCGCGATGACTTCGCCAACGCCCACCTGGCCGCCGTTCTCGACCGAGATGATCGCCTTGCCCGGCAGCATGTACTGAACCGGCGTGTTGGAGCCCGGCAACGTGACATGCCCGCCGTTTTCGTCGAGCAGCATGATCATGGGGCGCTTGTCACGCCCGGAGGCGGGACGGCTGGCGCTTTCGATCACCTCGATGTTCGACAGGCCGGTCATCTCGTCCACGCTACGGTGGATGGTCAGACCTTCCTCCATATCGCTGAACTGGACCTTGCCCTCGACCTCGGCGACGACCGGGTGAGTGTGCGGATCCCACTTGGCGACCGGCGTTCCCGCTTCGACCATGTCACCGTCACGCACCGACAGCTCGGCACCGTACGGCAGCTTGTAGTACTCGCGCTCGCGACCATGCTCGTCGGCGACGGCCAGGGCGCTGGAGCGAGAGACGACGACGAGCTTGCCGTCGCTGCGCTCGACGTGCTTGATGTTGTGCAGACGCACCGTGCCGCCATGCTTGACCTGCACGCTATCCACCGCCGAGGCACGCGATGCCGCACCACCGATGTGGAACGTGCGCATGGTGAGCTGGGTGCCCGGCTCGCCGATGGACTGCGCGGCGATGACGCCCACGGCCTCACCGACGTTGACCTGGTGGCCACGCGCCAGATCGCGCCCGTAGCACGCCGAGCAGACGCCATGCGCGGTTTCGCAGGTGATGGCGCTGCGCACGACGATCTCGTCCACGCCCATGGTGTCGAGACGCGCACACCAGGCTTCATCGAGCAGCGTGCCACGCGCGATCAACACGTCGTCGGTCGCCGGATCGACGACATCCTGGGCCACGACGCGACCCAGCACGCGCTGTGCCAGCGAGACGATGACATCACCGCCCTCGATCACCGGATGCAGCGTCAGACCGTCTTCGGTGCCGCAGTCTTCTTCGGTGATGACCAGGTCCTGCGAGACATCGACCAGACGACGTGTCAGGTAACCGGAGTTGGCGGTTTTCAGCGCCGTATCCGCGAGGCCCTTACGTGCGCCGTGGGTCGAGATGAAGTACTGCAGGACGTTCAGGCCTTCACGGAAGTTGGCGGTGATCGGGGTCTCGATGATCGAGCCGTCCGGCTTGGCCATCAGACCGCGCATGCCCGCCAGCTGACGGATCTGGGCAGCGCTACCACGCGCCCCGGAGTCCGCCATGATGAAGACGCTGTTGAACGAGTCCTGCTCGACTTCGTTGCCTTCGCGATCGATGGCGGTTTCCTTGGAAATGCCCGCCATCATCGCCTTGGCCACCTTGTCGTTGGCCTTGGACCAGATATCGATGACCTTGTTGTACTTCTCGCCGGCCGTCACGAGGCCCGAGGAGAACTGGTTCTCGATTTCCTTCACTTCCTCTTCGGCCCCGTCGACGATTTCCTTCTTCGAGTCGGGGATGACGAAGTCGTTGACACCGATCGAAGCGCCGGACCAGGTCGCCAGACGGAAGCCGGTATACATCAACTGGTCGGCGAAGATCACCGTGTCCTTGAGACCGGAACGGCGATACACGGCGTTGATCAGCCCGGAGATCGCCTTCTTCTTCATCGGCTGGTCGACCAGCTCGAACGGCATGCCCTTGGGCAGAATGCGGTACAGCAAGGCACGCCCGACCGTGGTGTCATGGATCTTGGTGCTCGAGGTCCACTCCCCTCCGTCTTCGTCGCGATCGTACTCGGTCAGACGCACTTTCACCCGTGCATGCAGCGACACCGACTGGGTACCGAATGCACGCTCGACTTCGTCGAGGTTGGAGAACACCATGCCTTCGCCCGGCGCCCCGATCTTCTCGCGCGTCATGTAGTACAGCCCAAGCACCACGTCCTGGGACGGCACGATGATCGGCTCGCCGTTGGCCGGCGACAGCACGTTGTTGGTGGCCATCATCAGGGTGCGCGACTCGAGCTGGGCTTCCAGCGTCAACGGCACGTGAACGGCCATCTGGTCGCCGTCGAAGTCGGCGTTGTAGGCGGCACACACCAGCGGGTGCAGCTGAATCGCCTTGCCTTCGATCAACAGCGGCTCGAACGCCTGGATGCCCAGACGGTGCAGCGTCGGCGCGCGGTTGAGCAGCACCGGATGCTCGCGGATGACATCGGCGAGGATGTCCCACACTTCCGGCAGTTCGCGCTCGACCATCTTCTTGGCCGCCTTGATGGTGGACGCCTGACCGCCCGCCTGCAGCTTGGAGTAGATGAACGGCTTGAACAGCTCCAGCGCCATCTTCTTGGGCAGACCGCACTGATGCAGACGCAGCGTCGGACCGACGGTGATGACCGAGCGGCCGGAATAGTCGACACGCTTGCCCAGCAGGTTCTGACGGAAGCGACCCTGCTTGCCCTTGATCATGTCGGCGAGCGACTTCAGCGGACGCTTGTTGGAACCGGTGATGGCACGACCACGGCGACCGTTGTCGAGCAATGCGTCGACGGATTCCTGCAGCATGCGCTTCTCGTTGCGCACGATGATGTCCGGCGCATTGAGGTCGAGCAGACGCTTGAGGCGGTTGTTGCGGTTGATGACGCGACGGTACAGATCGTTGAGATCCGAGGTCGCGAAACGACCGCCATCCAGCGGCACCAGCGGACGCAGGTCCGGCGGCAGTACCGGCAGCACCTCCATGATCATCCAGGCCGGATCGTTTCCGGACTTCTGGAAGGCCTCCAGCAGCTTCAAGCGCTTGGAAAGCTTCTTGATCTTGGTTTCGGAGTTGGTCTGCGGAATCTCTTCACGCAGGCGCTCGATTTCCTCGTCGAGATCGACGTCGTTGAGCAGCGCCTGAACCGCCTCGGCACCCATGCGGGCATCGAAGTCGTCGCCGAACTCTTCGAGGGCTTCGAAATACTGCTCGTCGTTGAGCAGCTGGCCGCGCTCCAGCGTGGTCATGCCCGGATCGATGACCATGAAGCTTTCGAAATACAGCACACGCTCGATGTCACGCAGGGTCATGTCGAGGAACATGCCGATGCGCGACGGCAGCGATTTCAGGAACCAGATATGCGCGACCGGGGCGGCCAGCTCGATGTGCCCCATGCGCTCGCGACGCACGGCGGCCTTGGTCACTTCGACGCCGCACTTCTCGCAGATGATGCCACGATGCTTCATGCGCTTGTACTTACCGCACAAGCACTCGTAATCCTTGACCGGACCGAAGATCTTGGCGCAGAACAGGCCATCACGCTCGGGCTTGAACGTACGGTAGTTGATGGTCTCAGGCTTCTTGACTTCGCCGTAAGACCACGAGCGAATCATGTCCGGCGACGCGAGCGTGATCTTGATCGCGTCGAATTCTTCGGACTGTGCCTGCGATTTGAGGACTTTCACCAAATCTTTCATGGGGTCGGCTCCGTAGCGGAGTTGTCATGAGCGGGGCCCGCAGGCCCCGCGGACCGTCATTCGTCAGCGTGAGACGCTCAGCCTTCCAGCTCGATATCGATACCCAGCGAGCGGATTTCCTTCACCAATACGTTGAAGGATTCCGGCATGCCCGCCTGCATCGAGTGGTCGCCGTCGACGATGTTCTTGTACATCTTGGTACGCCCTTCCACGTCGTCGGACTTGACGGTCAGCATTTCCTGCAAGGTGTAGGCCGCGCCGTAGGCTTCCAGCGCCCAGACCTCCATCTCGCCGAAGCGCTGGCCACCGAACTGCGCCTTGCCGCCCAGCGGTTGCTGAGTGACCAGCGAGTACGAACCGGTGGAACGCGCGTGCATCTTGTCGTCGACCAGGTGGTTGAGCTTGAGCATGTACATGTAGCCCACCGTCACCTGGCGATCGAAGGCATCGCCCGTACGCCCGTCGTAGAGCGTCATCTGACCGGAATCCGGCAGGTCGGCCAGGGTCAAGAGATGCTTGATCTCATGCTCCTTGGCCCCGTCGAACACCGGTGTCGCGACCGGCACGCCGCTGCGCAGGTTCTTGGCCAGCGTGATGATCTCGTCATCGCTGAGCGAGTCGATATCCTCCTGGCGCGTTTCGGCGGTGTTGTACACCTGCCCCAGGAAGTCACGAATCTCGGCGACCTGCTGCTGACGCGCATCACGCAGCATGCGGTCGATCTTGACCCCGAGGCCGTTGGCGGCCATGCCCAGGTGGGTCTCGAGAATCTGACCGACGTTCATGCGCGACGGTACGCCCAACGGGTTGAGCACCACATCGACAGGCTCGCCGTTATCGTCGAACGGCATGTCCTCGATCGGCATGATCGACGAAATGACACCCTTGTTGCCGTGGCGGCCCGCCATCTTGTCGCCGGACTGGATGCGACGCTTGACGGCCAGGTAGACCTTGACGATCTTGAGCACGCCCGGCGCCAGGTCATCGCCTTGAGTCAACTTGCGCTTCTTGTCCTCGAAACGCTCGTCCATCTCCTTGCGACGGTTCTCCAGCTGCTCGTCGGCCTGGGCCAGCAGCTCGTTGAGCGACTCGTCCTGCATGCGCAGCTTGAACCACTGGCTGCGCGGCAGCTCGTCGAGGTAAGCCTCGTCGAGGGTGTCGCCTTTCTTGAGCTTGGGCCCGCCGTTGACCGGCTGACCGATCAGGGCGCGCTTGAGACGCTCGAAAGTCGCCTCTTCGGCGATGCGATAGGTTTCCTGAAGGTCCTTGCGCACTTCGTCGAGCTGGCTTTGCTCGATGGAAAGCGCACGCGAATCCTTCTCGACCCCGTCACGGGTGAAGACCTGCACGTCGATGACCGTACCCTTCATCCCGGTCGGCGCACGCAGCGAGGTGTCCTTCACGTCGGACGCCTTCTCGCCGAAGATCGCACGCAGGAGCTTTTCCTCCGGCGTCAGCTGGGTCTCGCCCTTGGGCGTGACCTTGCCCACCAGGATGTCGCCCGCGCCGACCTCGGCACCGATATAGACGATGCCCGCGTCGTCGAGCTTGCCGAGTGCCGCCTCACCGACGTTGGGGATGTCCGAGGAGATCTCTTCGGCGCCCAGCTTGGTGTCACGCGACACACAGGTCAGCTCCTGGATGTGGATGCTGGTGAAGCGGTCCTCTTCGACCACACGCTCCGAGATCAGAATCGAGTCCTCGAAGTTGTAGCCATTCCACGGCATGAAGGCCATGCGCATGTTCTGACCCAGCGCCAGGTCCCCCATGTCGACGGACGGACCGTCGGCGAGGATGTCGCCGCGCGCCACTACATCGCCGGGACGCACGATCGGACGCTGGTTCATGCACGTGTTCTGGTTGGAGCGCACGTACTTGGTCAGGTTGTAGATATCGACGCCCGCTTCGCCGCCGATGATCTCGTCCTCGTTGATCCGCACCACGATGCGCTTGGCATCGACGGAGTCGATCACGCCGCCACGCCGGGCTACCGCGCAGACACCGGAGTCGCGTGCCACGAAGCGCTCCATGCCCGTCCCCACCAGAGGCTTTTCCGCCTTCAGGGTCGGCACCGCCTGACGCTGCATGTTCGAGCCCATCAGGGCGCGGTTGGCGTCATCGTGCTCGAGGAACGGGATCAGCGCCGCCGCCACGGACACCACCTGACGCGGCGAGACGTCCATCAGGGTGACCTTGTCTGGTGCCATGAAGGTCGTCTCGCCCTTGTGGCGGACCTGCACCAGGTCGTCGGTCAGCTTGTTGGACTCATCCACCGTGGCCGAAGCCTGGGCGATGATGAAGTCGCCTTCCTCGATGGCCGACAGATGCACGACCTCATCGGTGACCTGGCGGTCGACCACCTTGCGATACGGCGTCTCGAGGAAACCATAGCTGTTGGTGTGACTGTAGGTCGCCAACGAGTTGATCAGGCCGATGTTGGGGCCTTCAGGCGTCTCGATCGGACACAGGCGACCATAGTGGGTCGCGTGAACGTCGCGGACCTCGAAACCGGCGCGTTCGCGGGTCAGACCACCTGGCCCGAGCGCGGACACGCGACGCTTGTGCGTGACCTCGGAAAGCGGGTTGTTCTGGTCCATGAACTGCGACAGCTGGCTGGAGCCGAAGAACTCCTTGACCGCGGCCGCCACCGGCTTGGCGTTGATCAGGTCCTGCGGCATCAGGCCTTCGCTCTCCGCCATGGAGAGACGCTCCTTGACCGCACGCTCGACGCGCACCAGGCCCACGCGGAACTGGTTTTCGGCCATCTCGCCGACGCAGCGGATGCGGCGGTTGCCCAGGTGATCGATATCGTCGACTTCGCCGAAGCCGTTACGGATATTGATCAGCTCGCGCATGACATCGAGGATGTCCTGGTTGTCGAGCACGCCGGAGCCCGTGTCGCCTTCACGGCGCAGGCGGCGATTGAACTTCATCCGACCGACGCCCGAGAGGTCGTAACGGTCCTCGGTGAAGAACAGGTTGTGGAACAGCGTCTCGGCCGCTTCCTTGGTGGGCGGCTCGCCGGGACGCATCATGCGATAGATCTCGACCAACGCCTCGAGCTGAGAGTGCGTGGTGTCGATCTTCAACGTATCGGAGACGAACGGCCCCGTGTCGAGGTCGTTGGTATACAGCGTCTCGAGCGTCGTGATCCCCGCCTGCCCGATCTTCTCGAGCAGCTCGGGGGTGATCTCGGTATTGCATTCGCAGACCAGCTCGCCGGTGTTCGGATCGACCTGATCCTTGGCCAGGGTCTTGCCGAACAGGTACTCCATCGGCACGTCGAGACGCTCGAGGCCGGCTTTTTCCATCTGGCGAATGTGCTTCTGGGTAATCCGGCGACCTTCCTCGACGATGAGGTTGCCCTCGCCATCCTTGATGTCGAAGGTGGCCGTTTCACCGCGCAGCCGCGAAGGCACCAGTTCGACACTGAAGCCCGACTTCTCGATATGGAAGGTGCTGGTGTCGAAAAATGTCTCGAGGATCTCCTCGGCGCTCATGCCCAGCGCACGCAGCAGCACCGTGGCCGGCAGCTTGCGGCGACGGTCGATACGCACGTAGACGTTGTCCTTGGGATCGAACTCGAAATCCAGCCAGGAACCGCGATACGGAATGATACGCGCGGAGTACAGCAGCTTGCCGGACGAGTGGCTCTTGCCCTTGTCGTGGTCGAAGAACACACCCGGCGAGCGATGGAGCTGGGAGACGATGACGCGCTCGGTACCGTTGACGACGAAGGTACCGTTCTCGGTCATCAGGGGGATTTCCCCCATGTAGACTTCCTGCTCCTTGATGTCCTTGATCGCCTTGGTGGACGAGTCCTTGTCATAGATGATCAAGCGCACCTTGACCCGCAGCGGCGCCGAATAGGTCACGCCACGCAGTTGGCATTCCTTGACGTCGAACGCCGGGGTGCCAAAGCGATAGCTGACATACTCGAGAGCGGCATTGCCGGAAAAGCTCTCGATCGGGAACACGGACTTGAAAGCAGCATGCAAGCCGACGTCGAGACGTTCTTCGATCGCCCGGTCCTGCTGGAGGAAGTCGAAGTAGGAATCAAGCTGAATGGCCAGCAGGTAAGGCACATCCATCACTTGGGGCAGTTTGCCGAAATCCTTGCGGATGCGTTTTTTCTCAGTGTATGAGTAAGCCATCTGTATTCCCCAGCTTGTTCACCTTGGGTGACCGGTGCGTGGTCGGCGCCGCCTGAAGGGACTCCCCGTCAGGCGCTGACGGCAAGCCCCCAAAAGAGCTCGCCGTCGGAATTCGTCTAGTCAGACACGTGGCATTCTGGCTAGCAGCAACAGAAAAAGGCCGGCAGCGGGAGAGCCCGCCGCCAGCCATGAAGCTTACGCAGCGCGTAGAGCCATGGTCACCGAAGTTACTTGAGTTCCACGGATGCGCCAGCTTCTTCCAGCTTGGTCTTGGCTGCTTCGGCATCTTCCTTGGACATGCCTTCCTTGAGGGTCGCCGGGACGCCGTCGACGGCACCCTTGGCTTCCTTGAGGCCCAGCCCGGTGATCTCGCGGACCACCTTGATGACGTTGACCTTCTTGTCGCCAGCGCCGGTCAGCACCAGGTCGAATTCGGTCTGTTCTTCGGCAGCTTCGCCTTCACCACCAGCGCCCGGGCCAGCCACGACGGCTGCAGCAGCGGAAACGCCGAACTTTTCTTCCATGGCGGAAATCAGTTCAGCCACTTCCATCACGGACATTTCGGCGACGGCGTTGATGATGTCTTCTTGAGTCAGTGCCATTGTCACATTCCTAACTTTGCGGGAGCCTCGCGATCAGCGGGCTCATTGATACAGGGTTCGTGCCAGAGTGTCGGAAGGCTCGCCGATCAGGCGGCTTCTTCCTGTTTCTGGTCACGCAACGCAGCGAGAGTACGAACCAGCTTGCCGGCCGATGCTTCCTTCATGACGGACATCAGCTTGGCGATGGCTTCGTCGCGAGTCGGCAGCGTCGCCAGGCGGTCGAGTTCGGAAGCCGGGATGAACTCGCCTTCGTATGCCAGCGCCTTGACCTCGAAGTCCTTCTCGTTCTTGGCGAACTCCTTGAACAAGCGAGCGGCAGCGCCCGGGTGCTCATAGGAGAAGGCCAACAGAGTCGGGCCCGAGAAGGTCTCGTTCAGGCACTCCCAGGGAGTGCCCTCGAGGGCGCGGCGTGCCAGGGTGTTGCGCACAACACGGACCTGCACGCCATTCTCGCGTGCCTGCTTGCGCAATTCGGTCATCGCGCTGACAGCCACACCACGAGAATCGGCAACGACGACGGAGAGCGCATCTTGTGCGGCTTCACTGACCTCGGCAACGATCGCTTTCTTGCCTTCGAGTGCTAGTGGCACAGTGATCACTCCTTCGTGCCGGAAGCCCTGCCGGGCGTTCCGGTGGTTACCATCTCCCCCCTCCGGTCCTTGCGGCGGTGGGGGGCCTGGGTGATGGTGCTCACCAGAAGACTGGCGGCAACACCATCTGCGCAGGCACCTTTTCAGGTCGATTAAGCCGGCTTCGCGCACGAAGCACGGCACCTGCGGTCTTTGACGGTGCCCCGCCGTCACGCCTTGACGTCGCGCACGGGGACCGCAAAGTTACTGCCTGTTACCGGGAATCACACGTAAGCGCTGTGATCCACGGTCAGCCCTGGCCCCATGGTAGTGGACAGGGTGATTTTCTTGAAGTAGACGCCCTTGGACGTGCTGGGCTTGAGACGCTTGAGGTCGCCCACCAGTGCATCCAGGTTGCCCTTGATGGCGCTGGCATCGAAATCGACCTTGCCGATCGCAGCATGGATGATGCCGTTCTTGTCAGTACGGAAACGTACCTGACCCGCCTTGGCGTTCTTGACGGCCGTGGCGACATCGGGCGTCACGGTGCCGACCTTGGGGTTCGGCATCAGGCCGCGCGGGCCGAGGATCTGACCCAGCTGGCCGACGACGCGCATGGCATCGGGAGCGGCGACCACGACATCGAAGTCCAGGTTGCCCTTCTTCACTTCTTCGGCCAGGTCTTCCATGCCGACCACATCGGCACCGGCTTCCTTCGCGGCGTCAGCGGCGGCGCCCTGCGCGAAGACGGCAACGCGGGCATCTTTGCCCGTGCCGTTGGGCATGACGGTAGCGCCACGCACGACCTGGTCGGATTTGCGCGGATCGACGCCGAGGTTGATGGAGACTTCGACGGATTCCTTGAACTTGACCGTAGACACTTCGGACAGCAGAGCGACGGCGTCTTCCAGGTTATAGACCTTGGACGTGTCGACCTTTTCGCGGAGCATCTGCGCGCGCTTGGTAAGCTTGGCCATGATCAGAGACCCTCCACGTTGAGGCCCATGCTACGGGCACTGCCTGCAATGGTGCGGACAGCCGCATCAAGGTCGGAAGCCGTCAAGTCGGGCTCCTTGGTCTTGGCGATCTCTTCCAGCTGTTCGCGTGTCACGGTACCGACCTTGGTCTTGTTCGGCACGCCGGAGCCGGATTTGATACCCGCTGCCTTCTTCAACAGCACAGCCGCCGGCGGCGTCTTGGTGATGAAGGTGAAGCTGCGGTCGGAATAGACCGTGATGACGACCGGTGTCGGCAGTCCGGGCTCGATATCCTGGGTCTCGGCGTTGAACGCCTTGCAGAACTCCATGATATTGACGCCGTGCTGACCCAGCGCGGGGCCCACGGGGGGACTCGGGTTGGCCTTGCCCGCTGCAACCTGCAGCTTGATATAGGCCTGTACTTTCTTCGCCATGTTTAACTCCAGTTGGGTGTTAGCGCCTTGCGGCTCCCCGGTTCAGCGAGGCCCGGAGGCCTCCACGACATGCACCGGCTCACGAAAGCCGGCGCATTGAATTCAGTCTTTCTCGACCTGCGCGAACTCGAGCTCCACTGGCGTGGAACGCCCGAAGATCAGCACACTGACCTGCAGACGGCTCTTCTCGTAGTTGACCTCTTCCACGACGCCGTTGAAGTCGGCAAAGGGGCCATCCACGACACGCACGGTCTCGCCCGGATCGAACAACGTCTTGGGGCGCGGCTTGTCCGTGCCATCCTGCACACGACGCAGAATGCCATCGGCTTCCTTCTGCGTGATCGGCGCCGGCTTTTCCGGCGTACCGCCGATGAACCCCATCACGCGTGGCGTTTCGTTCACCAGGTGCCAGGACGCATCGGTCATTTCCATCTCGACCAGCACGTACCCGGGATAGAACTTGCGCTCGCTCTTGCGGCGCTTGCCATCGCGCATCTCGACGACTTCTTCGGTCGGCACCAGAATTTCGCCAAACTGGTCTTCCATGCCATACATCTTGACGCGCTCCATCAGGGAGCGCATCACATGCTTTTCGAAGCCGGAGTAGGCGTGGACGACGTACCAACGCTTGGACATGAAAACTCCTAACCTATGATGCCGGACATGATCCAGCCGAGAAGCGTATCGATCAGCCACAGCATGATGCCGACCAGCAGCACGGCGACCAGGACGATGGCGGTTGTCTGGATGGTCTCGGGGCGCGTCGGCCATACCACGCGCCGAATCTCCTTGCGAGAACCACGTGCCAGCTCGGCCAGGGCACGCCCCTTGGTGGTGGTCAAGGCGACCGCAGCGGCGGCAACACCCAGTGCCACGACGCCCAGCACGCGATACAGCAGCGCTTGATCGGCAAAATATGCATTGCCTGCCACCGCCAGAACGACAAGAATGACGACGAGCGCCCACTTGGCGACATCGTAGCGCGACCCTTGCACCTCGGCGCTTTGTTTCATGGAAAGGGACTCCTAAAGGCGCGGCAAGCGTAACAAGAAAGAATAAAGGAAGAACCAGCGCTGAGGAAGGCTGGCAGGCCAGGAGGGAATCGAACCCCCAACCTGCGGTTTTGGAGACCGCTGCTCTGCCAATTGAGCTACTGGCCTATACTCTGCAACCTGACGCTTGCTGGCAGCGCATTTGCTACAGCGCGCGCCATGATAGCTAACGACAACTAGGAAGGCAACCCAATTGTGTAACACCTGAGCGAGAGACTCTCGCCAATTATGGAGCTCATGGACGGATTTGAACCGTCGACCTCACCCTTACCAAGGGTGTGCTCTACCCCTGAGCTACATGAGCATTCAACTTGGAGCGGGCAGCGGGGATCGAACCCGCATCATCAGCTTGGAAGGCTGAGGTTCTACCATTGAACTATGCCCGCCTGCCCACTCTTCGCTTGCGTCCACAGGCTGACGATCAAGCATCAAATCTGGTGGAGGGGGAAGGATTCGAACCTTCGAAGCTTTCGCGGCAGATTTACAGTCTGCTCCCTTTGGCCACTCGGGAACCCCTCCAACGTGGCGACGAATTCTACGGCTTTTGAGAGATGTGTCAAGCACTTATTTTACAATGCTTTTTCTCTCGCCGCGACTCCGTCGGCCCGAAACGCGCAGCATTGTGTCAAAGCAGCATCGAGAATGCAAGGCTGGCACGCACTTTTTCCAATGGCGGCGCTGGCGGCGGGGGCGGCGCACCGGACAGTCGCCCGGCACGCTCGGCGGCCGTCATCGGGAAGCAGGTTTCGAGTCCTGCATAGACCATGTCGGGCCATATCGCATGAGGGACACGCAGTCCCCGCGACACGACCCGTGCATCCCCGCCCGTGAGCAACAGCGGTAGCGCCACACCCTCGCGATCGCACACTTCACTGTAGATACGATTGACGGCACTCACCGCTGACATGTAGATACCGTGATTGACCGCCTCGACGGTATTGCGGCCGGGGGCCAGCAGCTCGTCCGCCTCGCTGTCGGGATCGATGGCCACGTTGCGCGTCCCCAACTTGAGGCTTTCCTTCATCAAGCGCAGCCCGGGAATGATGTACCCCCCCAGGTGACGGCCACCGGGCAGCACGAAGTCCATGGTGATCGCACTGCCGCAATCGACGCTACAGCAACCGCCCGTCAGCTGATAGCCGGCGAGCACTCCCATCCAGCGATCGACCCCCAGGCGGGCGGGCTCTTCATACCCGCAGCTGACGCCCAGGGCCTCCGGCGTCGAGCGCGCGACATGCACGGCGCCGACCTGCCGACGCAACAGCGCCACCGTATCGCGCAGCACCGAGGCCCGAGCCACGCTCGATATCCGTACCGCCTCGACCACATCGAGGTCCGGTATGTCGGCACCCGGGCGCCACTCCTCGCGCGTCCACACGGCACCGCGTGAGCGGATCTCGCTGCTTGCGACATCCTTCAGGCGCCACTTGGAAAGCGTATTGCCGATATCCAGGTCCAGAATCATGAGCGTAGGCGCAGGCTGATTTCACCACCGGCCAGGAGCCGGGCTTGTCCGTCGACGTTGACGCGCAGGTTGCCGGTATCATCCACCCCCTCGGCCACCGCCACATAGGCCTGCGTGCCCTGGTGGACATCGATTTCCTGCCCTGCATAGGCATTGCGACGATTCCATGCATCACGCCATGGCTCGAAACCATGCGTCTCGAAACGCGGCAGCATGCCCAGCAGGGCTTCGATCAAGGAGGCGGCCAGGGCATTCCGCGAGACGCTCGGCACTACGTCGCGCAATGCCGCGATGGGCTGATCCACGCTCTCGCGAAGACTGTCGGGGAGCTCGACGTTGAGCCCGATGCCGATCACCACCTCGCAAGGACCGGCCACATCACCACTGACCTCCAGCAGTATGCCTGCCAGCTTGGCAGGTCCCTGCTCTCGACACAGCAGGACGTCGTTGGGCCATTTGAGCGCCACCGGTGCCGAAAGCTGCTCCAGCACTTCCGCCAATACCACGCCGACCGCCAGGCTCAAGCCCTCCAGCGCCGAGGCCCCCTCGTCGAAACGCCACCCCAGCGAAAACACCAGGCCACGTCCCCACGGGGAGAGCCAGTCGCGTCCACGCCGGCCTCGGCCAGCGGTCTGGCTCTCCGCCAAGCATACCTCGGCATGTCCGGCACCCTGCTGGAAACGTTCGCGCAGGAAGCTGTTCGTCGACACGAGCTCGTCTTCGACGAACAGGCGCGTCAGGTGATGACGAGGCTCCGCCGGCAGCCTTTCTATGATGGCCGGGCCGGAAAGCAGGTCCAACGGTGCGGTCAGACGGTATCCCACCCCTTTGACCGCTTCGAGCTGAAGCCCCATGGATTCCAGCTTCTTGAGCTGCTTCCACACTGCGGTGCGCGACACGCCGAGCTTTTCGCCCAATTGTTCGCCGGAGTGGTACTCGCCGTCGCTCAGCAGACGAATCAAGTCGCCAATCGTCATTCCGGTCGTCCCCGTCGGGAAAAAACGACATTCTAACGAAATGCGGCTCGCCGGGGGAGCGTGCCCGACCAAAGCGCAACAAATCGGCGGCCGTGCGGGAGCTGTCCCCGACAAACGGCGCGCCACCCGCCCACGAAAAAACCCCCGCTGGCCTGGGCCAACGGGGGTTTCCGGGATAAATGCCTGACGATGACCTACTCTCGCATGGGGAGGCCCCACACTACCATCGGCGCTGAGCGGTTTCACTGC